>QJVU01000516.1 GCA_003235605.1 Planctomycetota bacterium
GAAGAAACTCTTCTGCTCCCTACCCATAGTCCTTTGCGCACCCTTGATAGCCCAGTCCGGCACCGTGCCTCCGGGCTACGACAGCACGGAATCCTCCGGGTCCAGCGCCTACAGCTTCAACCTGGGAAGCTACGCCAACATGCGCGCCCAGATCAGCAACGCCGACCTGACCGGCAAGGGTGTCAAGGCCTTCACCGAGATCTCCTTCCGCCAGGACGCTTCGATCTCCAGCACCAGCGGGGTGGGCAGGACGTACACCCAGGTCACCCTCATGGTGGCCGACACGACCGTCGCCAAGCTGAGCACCACCTGGGCGGCGAACTTCCTGACGACCCCGACCACGGTCTTCAGCGGCAAGCACAGCCTGCCCGACATCAGCACCCAGCCCTCCGGCTCCCCCAACCCCTGGGACAACGGCGGCCTGATGATTCCCTTCAACACCAAGTACGTCTACACGGGCACCAACGACCTGCTGCTGGACATGACGATGCTGGGTGGCGCCCTGGCCAACTCCGCCGCCTGGGGCACCAACTCCACCGGATCCTCACCGTCCTATGCCTACTACCTGGACGGCCGGACGGTCATTACCTCCGCCGGTGGCAGCCTTTCCAGCTCCGGTCTCACCACGAGCACCTGCCCCACGGTGAACGACAGCAGCTCCACCGCCACGACCGGTCCGAACTCGTACTTCTGGCACTGGTCCTACGCGAAGGACACGGGGAGCGCGACCACCAGCGACAAGATGCAGTACTACTTCCAGATCAGCAGCTTCCCGCCGAGCATTCCGGTGATACAGGCCGTGTGCCTCAACGGCACCCGGGTCCACAACGATCCCAACTTCCCAGTGATCCCGGGCCTCGGCTGCCAGAACCTGCTGGTGGACCTGAAGCTGCTCTTGACCCTGAACAGCTTCACCAGCAGCTCCAGCGGTTCGGCCAACACCAACATCAGCAACTACATCCCCTTCGCCCAGAAGGCGGTGGGCGCTCATATCTTCACCCAGTCGATATGGAACGACACCAAGAACGGCAACGCGCACCTGTCACGGGTGAGCGACACCACGATCCAGCCTCAGCCCGCGCCGGCGGACTTCAACGGCAAGTACGCCTACCGCTATGCCCCATCGACGGGGGTCATTCCCACGACGAGCTTCTCCCCGACCCAGAGCAACGTCCCGCTGTTCCGCTACAACCTGCCCAACTAGGGCCCTGACAGAAGCGGGCGGCTCCGGCCGTCCACGACGAGGGCAGGAGCTTCGGCTCCTGCCCTCTCTGGTGTACGGGCCACCCCTGCCGTCTTCGCTACTTCCGGTCGGTCTTGCCGTCGGTTTCGGTCTTGCCGTCGGTTTCGGTCTTGGCGTCGGTTTCGGTCTTGCCGCCGCCGTCGGTCTTGCCGCTGCCGTCGGTCTTGCCGCTGCCGTCGGTCTTGCCGCTGCTCGTGGCTTCGCGGGCCTCGCGCCCGTCCGCAGTGTAGGTCTCGTCCAGCAGCTTCGCCATCGCGCGGCTCAAGGCGACCCCGGTGAGCAGTTGGATGTTGGGAGGCGTGGTCAGGACAAAGTCGCTGTCGACCAGTTCGCGGAACTCCTTGCTCAACCACACCGGACGCTTGCCCGTGGCGTCCGCAGGACCCCGGATCCGCATGTTCAGTGCCACCACCGCGTAGGTACGAGCCCCGTAGTATGGGTGGACCCTGTGCTCCCAGGCTCCGTGGAAGGTCGTGAGCTCCGGTTCGATGATCACATCCGAGTCTGTCGGGGCATCGGTGAGGCCCAGGTATATGCCGCTCTTTTTCAGCTCGTCCCGCAGGACGTCCTCGACCATGGCTCGAACCGGCCTGTTCCAGTGCCCCTCGCCGAGGAACTCGGCCACTACGGCACCCTCGGGGGCTGGCGGTGGCTTGCGGTGGTCCTGCAGTGGCGCGATGTAGGCACGAAACGGGCGGGGGCTCTTGGCGGCAAACGGCGGCGAGCGGTAGAGCATCCGGTTCGTCGCCAAGTCCGGCGCGTTCGATGAAGGCGTGCTACAACCGCCAGCGACCAGTCCGAGCGTCAGCCCGAGCGCCAGCCCCACTCCTCGATAACCACCCATACCCAGGACTGTAGGGGCGTGGCGCATGGCAATCCACTCTTCTGGTCATCTCCTGTCCGGTCATCCCGGCCTACTCTCCCCTCGACCAGCGCTCCAGCAGCCGCTTCAACAGGCTGTTGTTCACCTCGTAGACAGCCCTTGGCGCGGCTGAACCTCCTGGACCGCCCTTGGCCAGGTCCGTGCCCACCAGGACGACGCCGCCATGAAGCCAGGCGCGCAACTCCAGGAGCACATCCGAGTCGGTGTTTGGCCGGAGCAGCCTGAGGAAGAGCGGCGAGCCAAGATCGTCGGGCGGCGTGAGTGCTCGCCGGGCCTGCAGGTTGGGCAGGTGATCCTCCACCAGTTCCCCGACCTCGGGGTCCGGCTCCTGGCTGCCGTCCGCCCGCCACTCCCGTCCCACCTTTCGATAGACGAAGCCCGTCTTGCCGTCGCCGGTGACCTCCAACCGGAACGAGTGCAGCTTGAGGTCCGTGACCCGCAGCTCCAAGAAGTCCACCCAGCGCTGGTGATCCGGTGAGCGGCCGCGGACCTTGTCCGCGCTGGCCCTGGGGACTTTGGCGATGTAGGACTCGTCCTCACGCATGACGTAGGTGAACTCGCCGTCGTTCTTGCCGAGGCGCAGTGCGATGGTCTGGCGGGTGCGGTTCTCCTGCACCGAGACTCGGAACGCTCCCGCGCCGAGACCGTGCTCTTCGGGATCGGCGTTGTCCAGGAACTCCATGACCTGCATGGTCGTGAGTCCGTGGAGCAGTTCCGAAAGGCTGCTGGGGTCCAGGTTGCTGATCCTCGGCGCGTGCATCCTGAAGACCTGCCCCATGCCGATGCGCAGGTCGATCTTGGGCTGGCTCCCGCCGGGTTCCAGCAGGATACGGACCATGTCTTCCCGCCTGATGGGCAGCAGCAGTCGGGCCCGCAGCAGGTCGGCCTTGGCCTGCAGGGCTCTGAGGCCGTCCTTGAGGGTGATCTCGAATGCCATGTTGCGGCGGGCGTGGTAGCCCCAGTATCGCGGAGGTCCAGCGGTCGCTTGGGTGTAGATCTTGATGTCCTCGGTGCCCCGCTCCGACTCGAGCACGACGTGGAACGTCGGCTCCTGGCTCGGACCGATCACGCTGTCCACACCGCCGGAAAGGAAGGCGCTGGCAGTAAGGCCCTGGAGGATGCTCAGGTAGTTCGTCACCACACCCTGGTCTGCGCGCATGTTCCCGGGCTTGGTGATCCAGAACTCTCCCAGGTGGTTCCTGGTGAGTTCCAGCTCGGAGACCGTGCCCCCGGTACGGTAGGTGACCCGGGACACCTTGAGCATCGACATGACCTGCCGATCCACCAGGACACGCTCGCGGGCATCGTCTGCCTGGATGTTGAGCGCTGTCCGTGGCGCGGTATTGGGGCACCGGTAGATGGTCTCCCCGCGACGCACGTAAACGCCATCTCCCATCGGTGCGTCGTTCCCCATCTCGAGCGTGATGACCTCGCCGCCGCCGCCGCCCTCGCTGCCCGCCCCGAAGCGCAGCTGGATCGTGCGAACAGGCTGCTCGAGGCCGCACTGCGCCACCAGGTCCGGCTGGCGCTTCAGGACTGCCGCGTCGTAGCCCTCCAGCAGGACCGCGCTGTCGAAGACCTCCTGCAGGTTCTGCAGCAGGGCAAGGCTGGCCTTGTCGCGCAGCGGCTCGCGAACCCAATAGCCACTGTCGCGAGTGCGGACGATCTTTATGGCCTCGGTTTCCTGGCGGGGCCGGGGCCAGATCACGATCTCGTGGGCCTCCAGAAAGCGGTAGCCCTTGAGCGCGCGCTCCGCGGTCCTCGGGTTGGTGCCCTGCCGGTCGCCCTTGAAGAACAGGTAGGCACCAAGGCCGCACAACACGAGCAGCAGCAGTACGATCGTGCGCCAGCCCTTCACAGTCTGCTCCGGCGCCAAAGGACCAAGACACCCACCACCAGGAAGAACCCCGGCACCCACAGCTTCAAGAGCCAGTCGACCCGGGAGAGCCGCGCCGCCCGCTGGTCGGGATCCACGCCGGGCTTGGCGAGGGCCAGAGGGTAGCTGGACAGGGGTTCACGCCGGACCGTGACCAGGGCCTCCCGCTCGGCCAGCCACTGGAAGATGTTCAGGCCCAGGTCCACCTGCCCCTGCTTGTAGAAACCGTTCACCAGCGCCTTGCCCGAGAGCAGGATGAGCCGGCCGCTGCGCTGGTTCTCGGGGGCTCCTTCAGGCTGCACGAGGTCCACGATCGCCCCGACGCAGCGGGAACGGTAGGCGCTCTGGTCATGAGGCGGACTGAGGTCCGGCAGGCCATCCATGCCTCGCGGTGCCAGCCAGGCCGGGTCGGTGACCAGCAACGACATGTCGACGTTGGCACCCACAGGGGCCGGCTCCAACCGCGTGATGTCCCGAGCCTCCTGCATCAGCTGGGCGCGCCTGTCCGCCACCAGGGCCTGGGTGATCTTGTGCACCGGGTTCATCCGGCGGATCAAAAGCTGCACGACCTGCTCCGGATTGCTGACGCGTGCGCGGTAGGGCTGGCACACCAGCTCCGAACCCAGCTTGAGACCCAAGGGCTTGAGCAGGTTGTCGAGAGTCGGGTTCCACTCCACCGGCGTGGTTTGGTAGCTGACGTTCAGGAACATGCGGCCGCCGCCCTTCAGGAACGCCAGGATTCGCTCGGCCTCGTCGTCCTGCAACTCGCGCCTCGGTTCGAAGCAGGCCAGGATCTCGGCGTCGGCAGGGACCTTTTCCTTGGCCAGGTTGACCTCCCCGAAGTGGAAGCCCTCCCGCTCGAGACCATTCATGAGCTCTGAGTAGCTGCTCCAGTGCGGACTCTCCACGTCCTCCTCACGATGACCCGTCAGCAGGTAAGCCTTCGGAGCGCCCTGGACCAACAGCCCCTTCAAGGCTGCTGAGATGGCAGCCTCTCCCCGATAGTCGGTCAGGCGTGGCGGGCGCTTGGCGGCGGGGGCACCGGGCGCGGGGGAACGGCTGCCCGGTTCCAGAACCGCCATCTCTTTGTCCACCGAGAGGGACTTGTGCCGGCTGCTCTCCTTGCCGTCCTTGTCTTTGATGAACAGGATCACGGTCACCGAGTTGCGGCCGCCGCCTCGCGTCTGAACGAACTTGCCGGTTTCCGCCGGGTTCCGCAGGAGGTCGTGGTGGAATACCCTGGCGGACTCACCACCGTAGTAGGCGTACTGACGCAACAGGTCCGTCGTGAGCTGCTGCAGGTGCTGGTGGATCGCGATGATATGGCGCTCCTCATCGGTGCCAACGCGGCGCAGGGGCTCGTAGATCGTGTGGAACTCGCAGCGCAGGCGAGGATCGCGGCTGAGCTGTTGCAGGAGTTCCTTGGTCTCGCGGGACACGGTGAAACGCGCTTGGGGCGACAGGTCCAGAAGCAGTTTGAGCTCCGGTTGTGCCGAAACGAGCACCAGCATTACCCAGACAGAGAACATCAGCACCGATCCCAGCACCAACCTGGTCCAGCCTGCAAGCTGTCTTTTCGCCTGTGTCACCGCCACTTTCGCGATCCCAGGGACTGGACGGTCAAGAACAGGAAGAACAGCGTGCCGCCCAGGTAGAACACTACCTGGCTAGTGTCCACGAGTCCGCGGCCGAACCAGTTGCTCAGGTGGGCGAACACGTTCGTCTGTTCGTGGAGGAGCCGCACAAGGTAATGGCTGTCGGGAGCCGGCTCCCAAAGGAACGGCAGCTGCAGGAGGGCATAGTTGAAGATGATGGCACACAGTGAGGCCAGCAGCTGGTTGTCCGTGAAGCTGCTCGTGAACAGCCCTGCAGCCATCAACATCGAGCCCAGCAGGAACAGGCCCAGATAGCCAGACACCACCGGCCCCAGAGGAAGAGCACCCAGGAAGGACCCCGTCGTCAGGATCCAGAGCAGCGGCAGCGTGGGCAACCAGAGGACCGCAAAAAACAGCAACGCAGCCAACCACTTCCCGAGCACGACTTCGAAGTCCCGCACGGGTGCGCACATGAGCACCTCCAGCGAGCCGGTGCGCTTCTCCTCGGCGAAGCAACGCATGGTCAGTATCGGTGGCACCAGCAGGATCATCCAATGAGTGCTGTTGGTGAAAACGTACTGACTGGTGAAGTCGCTCTGGTCCCAAAAGTCGAACACCGCAACCGTTGCGGTGCGGCTGATCTCCAAACCCCTCCAGAGGTAGTAGAGCACCGCGATCACATAGGCAACCGGGCTGAAGAAGTAGGAGACGAGCTCCTTCTTGATGGTGGTGAGAATCGTGTTCATGCGCCCACCGTCTCCGGCTCATCGCGGGTCCGGTCATGAAAGAACTGCTCGAGGGTCGGGAGCTCCAGGCGCAGCTCGCGGATTGCGGCACCAGCCTTCTCGAGGAGGCGATAGGCCTCGTCCCGCGGGTCGGCGCCAACGACAACGGACGCTGTCACCGTGGCAAAACCACCGGCGTCGTCAGCGACCTGCAGCCCCTCGATTCCCGCCACAGGCGACAGGCAGGCCACCAGGCTCTCGGTCGGGAGTCTTGCCGTGACCACCAAGCGGCGACCGCCACTCTGCGCCAGCAGTTCCCGAGGGGAGCCATCCGCGCGGATCCTGCCGTGATGAATGACCAGAATGCGGCTGCTGACGTCCTCTACCTCAGAGAGGATGTGGCTGCTGAACAGGATCGTGTGCTCATGGGCGAGTTCCTTCACCATGCTCCGA
>QJVU01000624.1 GCA_003235605.1 Planctomycetota bacterium
GGCCAGGTTCTTGCCGAGGACATTGCGGCTCTCGTAGAGCCGGGGCAGGGAGCTGAAGGACATCCGTCCCACCAGAAACCGCAGCACGGCGGCCCTGGGTGTGGAGATGCCGAGGCGCTGTTCCAGGTTGTCGGGCAGCGCTCCCCCCAGGGCCACTGCGGTGGCGAGGAGGGCGGTGTAGACGATGCCCTCGCAGGCAGCCGCGGCGGCCCGCTCCCCGAGGGCGTCGAAGGAAAGGTCCGGATGGCGCTCCACCAGTGCCGCGATCTCGCACAGGGACTTCAGGCGGAAGTAGCGCTTGCGGCAGCTGTTGATGCACGCGCAGAGCAACTCGTCCGCGGGCGTCATCAGGTAGGCGGGTTCCCCGTCCACCGTGGTCTGCTCTGCCTCTGCCCAGATGCGCCCGAAGTCCAGGGGCAGGATGCCGTTCATGACGAGGTCCGGATGGTGGCCGCTGTGGCAATCGATGGTGGGTCGGCCCGCGTTCATCTCCAGGAGCCGGGGCCACACCCTCGCGAGGCTGCCGTTGGCACCCGGTCGCAGCAGCAGGTCGATGTCTCCCGAGACCGTGTACCACGGCTCGTCGTAGACGCGGTGGTCCAGGGACGTGCCCTTCACCAGCATCACGTCGATGCCCTCCTCCCGGAAGAAGGCCAGGGCGTTGGCCAGGGCGGTGGCCATCGCCCCCTTGGCGGCAAGGTTGCCCACCATCTCCAGGTGGAAGGCGTTGCGAACGTCTCCGGGAATGGCCTCCACGACCCGGTCGCCGCAGAGGATCAGGCTGTGGAACACCAGGGGCGAGACCTGATGGGCCACGGCGGTGCCCAGGACCGTGCTCCAGGAAACCTCGGGTCTCAGGGTCAGCTCCTGGACCCGATCCTGCCAGGTGCTGTCCTGCTCCGGGGTCTGGCGGCTCGTTGCCAGGAGGATGCGTTCCTCCACCGATCGCCGTCGCCAGAACCGCCTGCCCAGGGTTTCGATCGCGGTGGTCACGGCGTTCCGAAGTACCTAGAAGTGCAACAGGCTTCCTTCCCGGCGGGCGCGGCGCACGGCGCGACGGAAGCACAGCATGCCCAGGGGGATGCCGATCCCGGCGAAGCCGGAAAGGACCAGCAGCTGCGGCCACACGTGGGAGAGGCCTTCCCCCTGCAGCAGGACGGCGCGGATGGCTTCGAGGCCGTGGGTGATGGGCAGGATGTACAGGAGCATCCCCACGGGATCGCCCCGCTTGTAGACCATGACGAAGCTGGCGGAGATCAGGCCCAGGCTGGCGAACGCCAAGGTGGTCAGGAGCAGCAGGCCCAGGGCCAGGAACGGGTTGCCCTGGAGGTGGGTATCGTAGAGGACGACCGCCGCCACCACGTAGGTGAGGGAGATGAGCGTGCTCCACGAGAACCGCCAGGCATAGCTGGAGACGGCGATCGTGGACAGGCGCAGGGGCGCCAGCAGCAGGGCCTCGAGGGTGCCGTGCAGCTGCTCCCGGTGCAGGGACCTGGCAAAGCTGTCGAAGCCGGTCTGGAAGAAGCTGGCCACCGCGACGCCGAGGGCGGCGAAAGGCAGGTAGCCGCCGTACGGGGCCATGGTCGCGTGGTCTCCCACGATGTCCGAGAGGAAGTAGAGGGCCGAGACGTAGAACACCACCGTGGCGAGGTGCAGGGCGAACTCCAGGCGATAGCTCACCGCCATGGTGGCGTCCCGCACCAGGAAGGCCCACAGCACCCCGAGGGTCCTACCCATGTCCGCCCTCCTTGGTCCCGTTCAGGAGGTGATCGAGGGCATCCCGCAGGTCCGCCGAGGTGGTGCGGCAGTCCAGGATGCGGGAGCCGGCAGCCACCAGGCGACCCAGCACCCGGTCCAGGAGATCGTCCTCGGCGCGGCGGCGAAAGCGGATCTCGCAGCCCTCGTGCTCTTGGCGCCGCCAGGAGAGACCTTGGACCGTGCCCGCCAGGGCCGTGAGGGTCTCCTCGGCGACGGACCGCGCCAGGATCGTCACGGCTTCGGCGCGGCCATTGTTGCTGCGTTTCCTGAGGGAGTGCACGTCTTCGCAGGCGAGGATCCTGCCGCCCGACAGGACCGCCACCCGGGTGGAGAGCTCTTCCACCTCCTGGGGGTCGTGGGAGGTGAACAGCACCGAGCGCCGGCCGTCCTGGTGGAGACGCTCCGCCACCAGCTTCCGCAGGCGCGCCGCGGCCACGGGGTCCAGGCTGCTGGTGGGCTCGTCCAGGAGCAGGAGAGGCGGATCCGGCAGCAGCGCCCGCGCGATGGCCAGCCGCTGGCGGTTGCCAGCGGAGAGCACGCGGTAAGGACGGTCGGCGGCGGCATCCAGGTCCACGGTCTCCAGGAGGCTGTCCACCAGACGTCGCCCCGCTGCGCCGGACGCACCGTACAGGCGCGCGAAGAACATCAGGTTCTGGCGGCAGGAGAGGCGCCAGTAGAAGCTGCGCTCGTCGGCGGTGGCCAGGCCGATGCGTCGGCGGATCTGGCGCGCCTGGCGTACCGGGTCCATGCCGAGGACCGACAGCTCTCCCGAGGTCGGCTCCGTGAGGGTCGCGATGAGCTTCACCAGGACGGTCTTGCCGGCGCCGTTGGGACCCACGAGACCGAGGATCTCCCCCGCATGGAGGGTGAGGCTCACGTCCTCGAGGGCGACGACGTCGGGCTCCGGCGGCAGGCGCAGCAGGCGGCGCCAGGGAGCCGGCGGCGGCCGGAACCTCTTGGTCACGCTGCGAACCTGCACCGCCGGCGCCCCCATGGGGATCACCCGCACTCCTGGGGGACGGCTTTGAGGATGCGTTCGGCGGCAGCATGGGGGTCGTTCCACCGCAGTGTGTAGCAGGTGGACTGCTCCGCCAACTGCGCAAGGTGATCGATGCCGTGGCTCCTGTGGCTGCCGAAGTTCAGCGCCGACCGCGTGAGCTCCAGGAGGCCCTGGCCTCTGTTGGTGGAAACGAGCTCGTTGCTTGCCAGCGGATCCCAGGTGGGGGCCACCAGGAGATGGGGCCTGGTTCGGGCAGCAGAGGTACCCGGCGGCAGGTCCTCGAGGGGCAGGCAACGGCCCTCGCCAAGGCCGCGGAACTGCTGGTGGAGATCCGGAAACCACTGCACGCACTCGTCCCGGATCTTGATCGCCCGCGGGAACGGCAGGATGTCGCCGCTCA
>QJVU01000127.1 GCA_003235605.1 Planctomycetota bacterium
GGAGCTCCTCTCCAACAAGGAAATCGACACGTTGTTGGAGATGTTCCGCTCCGATGACCCCCCTGTCGCGAGCGCAATTCGCGAAGTCGCCGACGACCAGGATGCGGTCGTCAGCCCAGTCGACCTCCTGAGACCCAACCAGCTCACCGTCGAGCAGATGCGCAATCTGAACCGACTATTCCAGGGCTCTGCGAACCGGCTGGCCATGGTCATGTCCGACAGGCTGCGGTTCGAGATGGAGTGTGATTGTGTGGCGGTGGAGCAGGTCCGTTTCGAGAGCTGGCTGACGATGGTGGGCACGTCCAGCTGCTTCTATGTGATGAAGGTGCCAGGCGTTTCGAGCCCGGTGTTGTGCAGCTGGACCACAGAACTCCTGTACGGTGTCGTTGATCGGATCCTGGGTGGATCGGGAAGGGTCACCAGAGTCCCCAGGAAGCTGTCCGAGGCGGAGTACACCGTGGCCGACGAGTTCGTGGCTCCGTGCATCGAACGCCTGGCGTCGTCCGTGGCGGAGATCCTCCCGGCGGGCTGGGAAATCGAGAGCCGCTCAACCAACCCGACGCTCGCACAGATCCTGCCGCTGCGCCAAGTCGTGCTCTCCGTGCACTTCCAGATAGGTGGCGAGTTCCTGCTTGGCGACATGCGGCTGGCCTTGCCCTGCACGGTGCTGGAGCCCGGCTTGGCTGACCTTGCGGGCGGCCGACCAGAGGCCAAGGGTCAAAGCAGCGGTACCCGAGAGATCCTGGGAAGGAGCCTGCTGCCGGTAGAGGTGGACCTGACAGTGCTGCTGGGTGATGCAAGCCTCCCCCTGCGTCAACTCCTGGCGCTCAGGGTCGGCGACGTCGTGCCCCTGCGGACGTGTTTGGGAGACGATCTTGTCGGTTTCATCCAGGGGGTCCCGAAGTTCAGGGGGCAAGTGGGCACCCTGCGCGGACGTCGCGCCTACGGGATATCAGGGGTGTCCAGGTTGGAGTCGAAGTCGAAGCCAAGGACTTGAGCCATGAGCAGAGAGCATCAAGCGCGTGAGAAGACAGCCCGGAGCGAAAGCGAGAGCGTCGAGAGCACAGCAGAGAGCATCGAACGGGTGGTGCGGGCAGCTGCGGACTTCGCCGAGGCGGTGGTCCAGCCCGTGGACTTCGGCCCGCTGGCTGTTCGCAGGTCGGGCGGCGCAGAGGCCCCTGCCGGCGACGACGATCACCGCAACCTGAGCCTGCTGCTGGATGTGGACGTGCCGATCTCCGCAGAGGTGGGACGGTCGAGGATGACCCTGGACGAGATCCTGAAGCTGGGCCCGGGGAGCGTCGTTCCCCTGGACAAGCGCGCGGATGAGCCGGTGGACCTGCGGGTGAACGGCAAGCTCGTGGCCCGGGGCGAGGTGGTGTTGGTAGACGAGGTGTATGGCCTCAGAGTCACGCAGATCCTGGACCCCAGCGGCCGCATCCACAGCCTCAGGTGAGGCGTGGGTCAAGTTCAAGATACTGACGGATAACATCTTACGGCCAATCTTGAAGGTCTGGCAAACACCGGACGATTGATCTATCCGTCCATCCGAATTTGCTGATATATTTCTCGCGTGCCCGCGGACACGCTTCAGAAGGTCTTCAAGACGCTCCACGATCCCACCCGGCTGCGCATCCTGGCGCTCCTGGAGCGGGAGGAGATGGTGGTCCAGGAGCTCATGCTGGTCCTGGACATGGCCCAGTCCACGGTGTCCCGGCACCTGGGCATCCTGCGGGACGCCGGGCTGTTGCAAGACCGCCGCGAAGGCACGTACGTGTACTACCGGTTCGTGCCCCCCGCGGGTGGTGAATGGCGCGAGGCCTGGGAGCTCAGCAAACGCGCCCTCAAGAGCGACCGGGCCATGGCCAGAGACCAGGCGGCGCTGACTTCGCTGCTGCAGGAGCGCGAGCTCCGGAGCCGCAGGTGGTTCGACACCGTCGCTCCCGAGTGGGACGCCATCCGGCGGGTGTTCAACGACGATGCCCACCGCGCCAAGGCGATCTGCCGGCTGATTCCCGCGGGGTTGACGGTGGCGGACGTCGGCACCGGCACGGGGATCCTCGCTCGTGAGCTGGCGGGTCTGGGGGTGAAGGTCGTCGGGGTGGACCACTCACCGCGGATGTTGGAGGCCGCCCGACAGCACCTGTCCGAGCAGGAGCAAGAGCTCATCGAGTTTCGCGAGGGCGATGCCGCCGACCTGCCCCTGGGGGACAGCGAGGTGGACGCCGCGATGGCCCACATGGCGTTGCAGTACATCGCTTCGCCCGGGGACGCGGTCCTGGAGCTGGCGCGAATCGTGAAACCCGGCGGCCGGGTGATCCTGGTGGATTTCCTCGAGCACGACCTGTCGTGGCTCAAGGAGGAGCTTGGGGTACAGTGGCAAGGGTTCTCCCTGGATCGGGTCCGGAGGTGGTTCTCAAAGGCGGGTCTCAAGAACCTCGTGATCGACGTGGCAGATGTGCCCCGGAAGGAGCGCGACCTGCCGACGACGTTCATCGCATCAGCCACCAAGGCGGTGGGGGGCAGGAAGTGACGATCAGCCTCGTGGACGCGGACACCGAGGACGCTGAGAACAAAGACGCCATGGGAGGGAAGGGTAGGCAGGGCCGCAGGGCTTGTCAGACCGTGCGACAGCAGCTCGAAGAACTGTTGCAGCGACGCATCCTGATCCTGGACGGCGCCATGGGCACGATGATCCAGGGCTACGGGCTCGACGAGGTCGATTTCCGCGGCGACCGTTTCCAGACCCAGAAGAAGGAGCTCAAGGGTAACAATGACCTGTTGTCACTGACGCGCCCCGACATCATCAAGGAGATCCACGAGGATTACCTGGCAGCTGGCTCTGACATCATCGAGACCAACACGTTCAGCAGTACGTCGGTGGCACAGGGCGACTACGGTACGGGAGAGTATGTCTACGAGCTGAACGTCGCGGCGGCGAGGTTGGCGCGAGCGGCTGCAGACGAGTGGACGAAGAAGACTCCGAACAAACCTCGGTTCGTTGCTGGTGCAATCGGACCCACGAACCGCACGCTGTCCATATCACCTGACGTCAACGACCCGGCATATCGCGCCATCAGCTTCGACGAGCTACGAGACTCGTATGCCGAGCAGGTACGCGGGTTGATCGACGGGGGAGTTCACCTGCTGCTGATCGAAACGATCTTCGATACCCTCAACAGCAAGGCAGCGATCTTCGCGGCTCAGTCGGTCATGATGAAGAAGAAGATCGAGATGCCGTTGATGATCTCGGTCACGATCACGGACCGTAGTGGCAGGACGCTCTCCGGCCAGACCGTTGAAGCGTTCTGGGCATCCATCGAGCACGCTCGACCGTTTTCCGTCGGTGTGAACTGTGCCCTTGGAGCCCGCGAAATGCGCCCGTACCTTGCGGAGCTGGTCAGGGTCAGCAACTGCTATGTAGCCTGCTACCCAAACGCCGGGCTACCGAACGCTTTCGGCGAATACGACGAGCCTCCGGAAACCACGAGCTCCCTGCTGAAGGAGTATGCCGAGAGCCGCCTTTGCAACATCCTGGGTGGTTGTTGCGGCACTACGCCGGGTCACATCCGAGCGATTGCCGCGGCAACGGAGAACATGCAGCCGCGATCGCCGGAGTCGTCGTCGAGCCGCTTCAGCCGCTTCAGCGGTCTGGAGGCTCTGACACTTCGGCCGGAGACCAACTTCCTGATGATCGGGGAGCGGTGCAATGTCACCGGATCCAAGAAGTTCGCGAAGCTCGTCCTGGCCGGCGACTATGCGGCTGCGGTCGACGTTGCCACCCAGCAGGTGCGCAGTGGTGCCAACATGATCGACATCAACATGGATGAAGGCATGTTGGATGCGCAGGTCGCGATGACGACGTTCTTGAACCTCATCGCCACGGAGCCGGAGATTGCGCGGGTCCCGTTCATGATCGACAGCTCCAAGTGGTCGGTCATCGAGGCCGGACTCAAGTGCGTTCAGGGGAAAGCCATCGTCAACTCGATCAGCCTGAAAGAGGGGGAAGAGGACTTTCTCGACAAGGCACGGACGATCCGCCGCTACGGGGCCGGCGTGGTGGTCATGGCCTTTGACGAAACGGGTCAGGCAGACACCGTCGAGCGCAAGGTCGCGATCTGCCAGCGTGCGTACAAACTGCTCCGCGAAGAGATCGACTTTCCGCCAGAGGACATTGTCTTCGACCCGAACATTCTGGCGATTGCCACGGGTATCGAGGAGCACGATCGCTACGCGGTCAACTACATCGAGGCTACGAGGATCATCAAAGCGACGTGCCCCGGTGCAAAGGTCAGCGGCGGTGTGTCCAACCTGTCGTTCTCGTTCCGCGGCAACGATGTCGTGCGGGAAGCGATGCACTCGGCGTTTCTCTTCCATGCCATCCAGGCCGGCATGGACATGGGCATCGTCAACGCCGGCCAGCTGTCGGTGTACGAGGACATTCCCAAAGATCTTCTCGAGCACGTCGAAGACGTTCTTTTCTGTCGGCGTCCCGACGCCACCGAGCGGATGATCGAGCTTGGCGCCACCGTAAAGGGGGAAGCCAAGAAGCGGGAGTTGGACATGTCCTGGCGGGAGGCAAGTGTGGAGTCGAGACTTGCCCACGCCCTGGTGCACGGCATCGTGGACTTCATCGAAGAAGACACGGAGGAGGCACGCCAGAAGCTCGAGCGGCCGCTGGATGTCATCGAGGGCCCGCTGATGGATGGCATGCGAATCGTCGGCGATCTGTTCGGCGCCGGCAAGATGTTCCTGCCGCAGGTGGTCAAGAGCGCACGCGCGATGAAGAAGGCGGTGGCTTGGCTGCAGCCATTCATGGAAGCCAGCGAGGGCGTGGGGGAAAGACGGTCCTTCCAGGGACGAGCGGTGCTGGCCACTGTCAAAGGCGATGTTCACGACATCGGGAAGAACATCGTCGGCGTCGTGCTTCGTTGCAACAACTACGACGTCATCGACCTCGGCGTGATGGTCTCGTGTGACAAGATTCTGCAGACTGCCCTCGAAGAACAAGCAGACGTCATCGGCTTGTCCGGCCTGATCACCCCCAGCCTGGACGAGATGGTGTTCGTGGCCAAGGAGATGCAGCGGCGCGAGATGAGCCTCCCGTTGTTGATCGGTGGTGCTACGACCAGCAAGGTGCATACTGCAGTGAAGATCGCACCGGAGTACGCCGAGACCACAGCGCACGTGTCGGATGCCTCGCGTGTCGTGAGCGTCGTGTCAGCTCTCCTGGATCCAGAGAAGCGAAGAGTCTTCGACAATGACAACCGGGCCACCCAGGATGAGCTCAGGGTTCTACACAGACAACGTGTCGACAATCCCCTGATCCCCTACGAGCGTGCCAGGGAGCGCAGCTACAGCATTGACTGGGCCAGGTTCGACCCGTCCGTGCCCCCCGAGCTTGGACGGGAGGTGTTTGCAGACTTTCCCCTGGGTGAGATCGTTCCCTTCATCGACTGGACGTTCTTCTTTGTCGCTTGGGAGCTCAAGGGCCGCTACCCCCAGATCCTCGATCACCCGAGGTATGGCAAGGCGGCTAGAGAGCTCTTCGAGAATGGCCAGGAGATGCTCGACCGGATCGTGCGCGAGCGCCTGCTGCGCGCACATGGCGTCCGCGGATACTGGCCTGCCAACAGCGCCGGGGACGACATCGTGCTCTGGACCGACGAATCCCGCAGCAAGGAGCTGTTGCGTTTCCACATGTTGCGACAGCAGCGGACCGCCACGAAGGAAACCCCGACACGCTGCCTGGCCGACTTCATCGCTCCTGTGGAGAGCGGAAAGCAGGACTACCTCGGTGCGTTTGCACTGACCGCCGGAGTCGGGGCGGAGGAGCTGTGTGCGGAGTTCGAGAAGGACAACGATGACTACAACGCCATCCTCGTGAAAGCTCTTGCCGATCGCCTGGCCGAGGCGTTCGCGGAGCTCATGCACAAACAGGTGCGCCAGGAGTGGGGCATGCCCGACCCGGCCGGCTTCACGAACCGGGATCTGATTGCTGAGAAGTACAAGGGTATCCGCCCGGCCTTTGGCTACCCCGCCTGCCCCGATCACACCGAGAAGGGCAAGCTCCTGGACCTTCTGGGGGCGAAGGATGCCCGCATCAGCCTTACCGAGAGCTTTGCCATGATGCCTGCCGCGAGCGTCAGCGGCATCTACTTCGCCCATCCCGAGGCTCGCTACTTCAGCGTGGGCCGTATCGACCGCGACCAGGTCGAGGACTACGCGCGCCGGAAGGGCGTGGAGCCAAGGGATGTCGAGAGGTGGCTGGGACCCAACCTGGCCTACCACCCCGGGGACTGATCTCAGCCCGCTATCCGCCCTTCTTCTTGGCAGGCTCGCCGGCCTTTCTCAGCTTTTCCAGCAGGTCGTCCAGTTTCACCTTCGCCGGGTCATAGCTCACCTGGAAGTCGGTTTTGCCCTGCTCGATCTTGACGTTTGCTACGCCGGGAACCGGCTCGAGGGCACCACGCACGGTGGCGACACACATCTTTCAAGGCACGCGGTCCAGGACCAGGTCTGCGGTCGTGGTGCCTTTGTCGGTCTTGGCCGGCGCCCTGGTTGGCGGAACCTCGCGAAGGCTCTCGGTCTTGCTGGAGCAGGCAAGCACTGCGAGGCTTGCCAAGAGGCTTGCTGCCGTGGTGGTGAGACGCAAGCTGTGTGGGTTCATTGGTCGGATCTCCTGGTTGGTCTCTGTCAATCAGACCGAATCCCTGGCGACGCGCAAGGGGCTT
>QJVU01000257.1 GCA_003235605.1 Planctomycetota bacterium
GAACAGCTCGCGGTCGATCCAGACGGTGCCAGCCTCGATAGCGGTACGTTCCGTCTGTGAGATCGTGGGCAGGAGCTTCTTGGCCTTCAGGAAGGCCAGGACCTGTCGGGTGATCAGGAGCCGTCTGATGAACCTGACGTTGAGGGCGGCCGCAAGTGGCACGAACAGCCACCACAGCCACGCCGCGACCCCAAGAAGCCAGAAGCCCAGAGCCAGGACCAGGGTCCAGACCCACAACCGTGCACCTGAGAACGCCATCCCCAGGAGCACCACGAGCGAAGCCCCCGCGACAACTGCCGCCGGGGCACCAACCAGCAGACCATAGGTAGACATGAACATTGTTACAGCGGCTCCCTGTTACTCATCGGCCAAAAGGGGCTGCTGTTTCAACTCCCAAGATCGCCGGGGATGGCTGCTGCGGGAAGGGGCCTTGGTGCGTACCCGCTATAGAACTCGCTGGTACCAAGGTTACTCTGCCGCGATGAACCTGGCCCAGGTGTCGCGGCTGCTGGGTGGCTTCACACTCTTCTTCTCCTTGGCCCTGGCGATCCCCATGGGCGTGGCACTCTACGAGGGGACCAGGCGGGCAGCGACCGGTTTTGCCGTGGCCCTTGGTGTGGGACTCTTGGGGGCGGCGTTCCTGCGCCTGGCGGGGCGCAACGCCAGCAGCGCGTTCTTCCGGCGCGAGGGGTTGTTGGTCGTCGGCCTGGCCTGGGTCGTGGCCGGCGCCCTGGGCGCGATGCCGTTCCTGTTCTCGGGTGCGCTAGCGTCACGGGCAGATGCGCTGTTCGAGAGCATCAGCGGCCTCACCACGACCGGCGCCTCGGTGTTCGGCTCCGGGCCGAACGCGCGTGTGTCGGAGCTGCCCGACAGCATCCTGCTCTGGCGGGCGCTGCTCCAGTGGCTGGGGGGCATGGGGATCATTCTGGTGTTCGTGGTCCTGCTGCCCGCGATGGGTGTTACCGGCAAGAACCTGCTCTCGTCGGAGCAGGTCGGAGTGCAGGACGAGGCAATGCGTCCGCGGATGCATCAGCAGTCGCGGGCGCTGTTCACCGTCTATGTCGTGTTGACCCTGGGCGCGACCGTGCTCTTCTGGCTGGCTGGGATGTCCGGATTCGATGCCCTGTGCCATGCGTTCACGACCATGTCTACGGGCGGCTTCTCTACCCACGACCTTTCCGTCGGCGAGTTCGACAACCTCGCCATCGAGCTCGTGGCAATCGTCTTCATGTTCCTGGCAGGCTGCAACTTCGCCTTGTTGTTGAGTGCGGCCCGCGGCGGGCTCAGGACACCGAGGACCGTGCTCAAGAACCCGGAGCTGCGGGTGTACACGCTGCTGATGCTGATCGTCGTCATCGGGATGACCCTGACCCTGTGGATCTCTGGGCAGGTGGTGCAGGACCATGGTGGCGTGATCCGGGAGTACGGCAACTTCGGGCGAGCCTTACGGGATGCAGCATTCAATGCGGTCAGCATCCTCACCTCGACCGGCTACTGCACCGCCAACTTCCAGAACTGGTTGAGCCCCTGCCTGGTGCTGCTGACGCTGTGCATGCTGGTGGGTGGCTGCAGCGGCTCGACGGCAGGCGGCATCAAGGGCATCCGCTTCCTTGTCTGTGCCAGGCACATCGGTTATTCGGTGCACACGTTTATCAATCCCAAGCGCGTTGAGAAGATCCGGGTGGGAGATGTCGTGGTCCCCGAGCACATCGTTGCCGCGATCCTGGCGCTGGTGCTGATGTGGCTGGCAGGGGTCGTCGCCGGCACGGCATTGCTAGCCCTCGATCCGCGGTTGGACCTGCTGTCCGCATTCACCGCCAGCTGCAGCATGATGGGATGCACGGGCCCGGCGATCAGTGGCGTGGAGGCGGCAGGCGGTGGCGTCTACCAGTGCGTGAGCGAGGTCAACCTCGGTCCCTACGGCGGCTACGGCCAGCTCTACCCTGCTCACAAGCTGCTGATGTGCGTACAGATGGTGCTCGGCCGCCTGGAAATCATGGCACCGCTCGTGCTGCTGACGCCGGGCTTCTGGCGACGCTAGGAGGAATGGCCGGAGCGAAGGCCTACTGGCCCTTGGTCTTGGCTTCGTCCTTGTTGCCTTCGGCCTTCTCGCCCGCCTCTTTCTTGTCCCCATTGTCCTTCTTGTCCTTGTCCGCACCTGCCTCGGCGGTGGCGTCCTTGTCCCGGAGCGTCCCGTCCATGCGGACGTTCACCACCCATTCCCGCCACTCCTTGTCCAATGCGTCCAGGTCGATGCGCTTGAAGACCTTCTCGGTGACCGCCTCGATGTTGCTGTCGTTCTTCACCAGGAACACGAACTTGGGGATGATCTCCCGGTAGCGGGCATTCTCGTGGTGCATGAGGAACTGGCAGAGCGCCCAGCCCTGGGCGTAGCAGACCCCGGGGTTCGAGTAGTACTGGCTCTTGGTGTAGTTGAGCAGGTCCTTGATCTTCACGTACTGCTGGCGGTGGATCGCTGCCTTGACCACGGGCAGGCGCATGTGGTTCATCCGGCCCAGCTCGGCGGGCATTCTGCGTCCCTTCACCTTCTGTGGCCGCGCTGAGTAGAAGTAGTCGCCCATGCCTTCGTTCAACCAGGAGGGCAGCTGCACCGGCGAGACCACGAGCCAGTGGAAGTACTGGTGCCACCCCTCGTGGGCGGCTGCTCCCAGGAGATCCATGGTGTACCGCGCCATCATCTTGCGGTAGTAGCCCTCCTTCATCAGCTCGTTTTCGTCCTCGTTGGAGAAGTCCTCGTCGTCGGAGTCCTGGTCGTCCATCCACTTGCCGGTGTCATAGCAGACCATCTCGTGCTCGAGGGGGCTGTAGTAGGCCCCGGCCCCTCGGGGTGCACCGTACTTGATGAACTGGGCGCGGTTCCTGAGCAGCTTGATCGCCTGCTTCTTGGTGAAGGGCTTCTTCGGGTTGAAGCACTTGTAGTAGACCTTGAACATGGTCTCCATGTGCTTCCCCAGGCGCTTGGCCTTCTCCATGCCTGCCTGGGACTGGATCTGGTAGTGGCGTGTTTCGTGGATCACGAAACCCTCGGGGCATTCGACCTTCCTCCACAACCCGGTCTTGAACGGGCGTGGGCGCTGGGCCCGGAGGTCGGATGCGAGGCCCGACAGCGCGGTAGCGGCAACGAGGGCGGCGAGAAGGAATGTCCGGGGTCTCTTCATGACGTGTGGTGGGGCACGGCTCCGGCGGACGTGTTTCCCTGTTTACGGGATGCCCGGCCGGAACGCGAGAGGGGGTACCGGTATCCTCAACGACCATGGCCCGGACCGTCCTGTTCCTGTGCGTGCAAAACTCGGCCCGCAGCCAGATGGCCGAAGGGATCTGCAAGGCCCTGGGACCACCGGGCCTGAGGGTGTTCTCGGCGGGGTCCGCGCCGGCAGACGTGAACCCGGTGGCGGTCCAGGTGTTGGGTGAGATCGGCCTCGACATCTCCGATCAGCGATCCAAGTCGGTGGACGACATCGACCTGAAGAGCGTGGACACCGTCATCACGCTGTGCGCGGAGGAGGTGTGCCCCTTGGTTCACGCCGGCTCCGAGCGCCTTCACTGGCCGTTGCCGGACCCTGCTGCGGAACCCGACGGGATTCGGCGCCTCGAGGCATTTCGCCACGTGCGGGACCAGCTGCGGGAGCGGATCGGTTCCTGGCTCGAGACCCACCGGTGACCAGGGAGTACTTCTACGACGTGGACCTGGGGGGGCGCCTCTTCCACGACGGGGGCGAACTCACCGAGCCGCGGTTCCTGGACTTTTTCTTCAAGCGCCTGCGTCCGAACGACACCGGCCGCTATCCCCGATACCCGTACCTGTCGCCCTGTGCAGGCGAGCTGAACTTCGTTCGGGCAGAGGACCGGCCGGTGGTGTTCCGTCGGCTCTCCGAGGAGGACTTGATCTATGCCGCGAGCCTGCGGCAGAGCTTCGACCCGGCGCAGATACGGGTTTCGGACACCGGCCGTCTCTACCATCCGGCCGTCGTGGGCAAGTTCGGTCTGATGCACTCGCATCTGGCGCTGCAGCTTGCGGACCGCGTCCACGAAGAGAAGGAGGGGGTCTACGTTCTGCGCTGGCAGGGCGGGGTCTACACCATTCGCCCCCTGCAACCCCTGGTCCCCTAGTCGTGGGCCCGGTAGCAGCCCGCCATCAATACCAGCTGGCCGTCATAGGAGCCGAGGCCGTGGATGTGGTAGGTCCTGTTCTCCTTGCTGCCCGCCACCCACTCCCGAAACGTCTCGGTCCGGTTCTTGGTTTTGTTGAACCACACGATCTGCCTGTCGCCGGCGGGTCCGCGGATCAGTTGCCCCTTGTGCACGACCCTGTCGCCGTTGGACTTCTCGACCTGGCACGACAAGCGGAGCTCCCCGTTTGCCAGCCGAGTGGCGGTGTTTCGACCCTTGCCGGTTACGACGCTGCCGTCACCCATGGTGTCCTCGAGACGCACTTCTTGGGTGGTGGCGTCGATGGTGCGGTACCACTGTTGGACGCGGATGCGGTAGAGCTCCTTGCCTGTGGTGTCGTAGCCCACGAACGTGCCGGTCCAGTGACCTTCGAGGTCCTGGAACACGTCCACTGGCCGCGCTGGTCGGGAGTCCTGGGGAGGTCCGGAAGCGAACAGCAGGATCAAGGGAAGGAGGGCTCTGCTATGTTGTGGTGCCAACATGGTCTGGGAAAGCGTACAGGATCGGGTTTCCGGGTTGCTGCCAGAGCTGCGTCGGATCCGGCACGACTTCCACCAACATCCGGAGCTGGGCTTTCGGGAGCATCGCACCCAGGACGCGGTTCGACGCTGGTTGTCGCAGCATGGCTATGCGCCGCGGGACTGCGCCGGCACCGGCTTGGTGGCGGACCTGAGGCCCGGCGTGGTGCCCAGCCTGGCCCTGCGCGCGGACCTGGATGCCCTGCCGATCCACGAGACCCTGGATGTGCCCTACCGGTCGGTGCACGAGGGTGTCGCCCACAAGTGCGGTCACGATGGCCACACCGCCATCCTGATGGGGGTGGCGGCGCTGTTGGCCTCGGCAAAGGAGGCACTGCCGGCCCACGTCAACGTGCGGCTGTTGTTTCAACCCGCAGAGGAAGGCGTCCGCGGCGGCGGCGCCAAGGTGATGCTCGCGGAGGGGGCCCTGGAGGGGGTCTCCGAAGTCTACGGCTTGCACAACTGGCCCGGGTTCCCCAAGGGCGAGCTGCGGGTCAAGGCCGGTCCGGTCCTGGCCCAGGTGGACAACCTCCAGCTGCGCCTGGTGGGGGAGGGGGGCCACGGAGGCCAGCCTCACCGATGCCGGGATCCCATCGTGGCAGCAGCCCAGACCGTGTCGGCGCTGCAGACGATCGTGTCCCGGTCCGTGGGGCCGGGCGACGCGGCCGTGGTCAGCGTGGGCTGCCTCCAGGCTGGCACTACCCACAACGTGATCCCCAAGACCGCTACGATCCTCGGCACCATCCGCACCTTCGATCCGTCGGTGCGGGAGCGCGTTCACCGCCGGGTGCGGGAAATCGTCGGATCGGTTGGCCAGGCCATGGAGGTGGCGACCGAACTGGAGATCCAACCCGAGTACCCGGTGCTCGCCAACGATGGCGACCTGGCCGTGGCTGTCCGCGAGGTGGCCGTCGGGATCCTGGGAGCCGACAAGGTCAGCGATCAGGGCCTACCCCTGGCGGTCTCCGAAGACTTCGCGTTCTTTGCCGAGAGCGTCCCCGCGGCCTATTTCTTCCTGGGGGCCGGCCGAGGCGACGGCACCACGCCAGGTTGCCATCACCCGGATTTCGACTTCGACGACGACCTGTTGGCTACGGGGGTGCGGGTGTTTCTGGGCCTGTGCGCGGCAAGGACCAGCGCCGCCTAGGCGCGATCTCCCCCGGCCCGATGTTCCAGGGCCTGCACGTCGGAGCCCTGCACCAACAGGTCGGCCTTGCTGAGCAGGTCCGACTGGCTCTCGTCCAGTTTGGTCTGGCTGATGTTGGCTCCCATGAGCTTGGCGCCGCGCAGGTCTGCGCCGCGGAGATCGGCGCCTCGCAGGTAGGCGTGGCGGAGATCGGCATTCTGCAAGTGGGCGCCGCTCAGATCGGCATCCGAGAGGTTGGCGCCCTGGAGGTTGGCGTTCTCCAGGTGGGCGCCCCGCAGGCGCGCGTGACTCAAATCGCTGCGGCTCAGGTTGGCTCGCTTCAGGATCGCCCCCTCGAGATCGACGCCTCGCATCTGCATGTTGGACAGGTTCCGCTTGGCGAAGCTGAATCGGGCGGCAGCATTCGGCAGGGCAAGGAGTCGGGTGATCTGTTCTCGCTTCATCGCCGCATCACCGCCGAGGGTTCATCAAACCCCTGGCTACGGTGCTAAATACACTAATGCACTAGAGTTCCAAAAGATAGGGGCAGTCGCAGCCGTGGTGGCCGGTGGCCCCGAGGGGCGATGCCAGGGGCCGGAAGCCGAAGACCTGGTAGAGGTGCCTTGCGGCATACATCTGCTGGACGGTCTCCAGGTAGACCCGGTGATATCCGGTCTGGCGGATTCGTCCCAGGAGGAAGGCCAGGAAGCGTCGTCCCAGACCTCTCCCCCGGATCGCCGGCCGGAAGTACATCTTCTGCAACTCGCAAGTGTGCCGATCGGCCCCTCGGAGGGGAGAGAAGCCGCCGCAGCCCACTACTCCGCCGTCCTCGACCAGCACGAAGAAACAGGCCTGCCCGCCAGGGTAGTGGCAGCTCATCCGGTCCAGC
>QJVU01000686.1 GCA_003235605.1 Planctomycetota bacterium
ATGGCATCGTCCGCTTTCTCCGGCTCCGCTCCTTTCGGCTCCGCTCCTTTCTCAGGCTTCGCTCCTGCCTCCGGGTCCGCTCCTGCCTCCGGGTCCGCTCCTGCCTCCGGGTCCGCTCCTGCCTCCGGGTTCGCTGCCTGTTCCGGCGTCGCTGCTTTCTCCGGCTTCGCTGCCTGCTCCGGGACGTCCTGCAAGTAGAAGCAGATCTGCACCCCGCCCGGAGGGTTGCTGCCCCGGGTGCGGGATCGCGGGCCGGCGAAACGGCCGCCACCGCCAACTCGCAGGGCCTTCTGGGGTCGGTAGAGGTGCACCGCGGTCGCGGCTTTCACATCGGCAGCCTGGCGCAGAGGGGACAGGTCATCCAGGACCCAGAAGGCTCGGCCCTGGGTGGCGGCAATGAGATCGTCTTCCTTGATCGCCAGGTCCGTGATCGGCACCACCGGTAGCTTCAGCTGCAGGGAGCGCCAGCTCTCGCCATCATCGAAGGTGACGTACACGCCTCGCTCGGTGCCGGCATAGAGCAGGCCCCGTCGCGTCGGGTCGGCGCGGACGACCCTGGTGAAGTGATCCTCCGGGATGCCGACGGTGATCTTCTTCCAAGTCTTGCCGTAGTCCGTCGTCTTGAACAGATAGGGCCGGAAGTCGTCCTGTTGGTAGTTGGTCGCCGCCACATAGAGGCCACCTTTCTCGAAGGGGTGCGCTTCGATGCTGTTGATCCGGGCCCACTCGGGCATCAACTCCCTGTTCGGCGTCACGTCGGTCCAACTGCTCCCCGCATCCCGGCTCAGGTGAATCAGCCCGTCGTCGGAGCCACACCACAGCACGCCGGCCTCGTGGGGCGACTCGAGGGCCGCGAAGATCGTGCAGTAGTACTCGACGCCGGTGTTGTCCTTGGTGATCGGGCCGCCTGAGGGACCGAGCTTCGCCTTGTCGTTGCGGGTCAGGTCGCCGCTGATCGGAGTCCAGCTCTGGCCCTCATCGGTGGTGACAAACAGCCGCTCGCCTGCGGCATAGAGGCGCCGCGGATCGTGGGGGGAAAAGAAGATCGGGAAGTTCCACTGGAAGCGGTGCTTCAGGTCGCCGGCGCCGTGGCCCAGGGGATTGTCCGGCCAGACCGTGACCATGCGGCGCTCTCCGGTGCGGTGGTCGAGCCGCTGCAGGTAACCACCGTAGGAGCCGCCATAGACGATCTCGGGATCCTCGGGATGGGGGGCGATGTGGCCGCTCTCGCCGCCGGCCGTGGGTTCCCAGTCCCGGAGACCGATGCCGCCAAAGCTCCCGCGGGCGGAGATGCGCACCGTCGAGTTGTCCTGCTGGGCGCCGTAGATCCGGTACGGGAAGTGATCGTCGGTGGTCACGCGGTAGAACTGCGCAGTCGGCTGGTTGTCCTGGCGGGACCAGGTACGCCCGCCGTCGAAGGAGACGTTCGCGCCACCGTCGTTGGCCTCGACCATCCGCTTGGGGTCGTCAGGGTCGATCCAGAGGTCGTGGTTGTCACCGTGAGGCACGCGGATACCGCTGAAGGTCTTGCCCCCGTCCTTGGAGCGGTGAAAGCCCACGTTCACGACGTAGACCGTGTCCTGGTCCTTGGTGTCGGCGTAGATGCGGCTGTAGTACCAGGCTCGCTGCCGCAGGCTGCGGTCCTTGTTCACCCGGTGCCAGTGCTTGCCGCCATCTTCGGAACGGAACACGCCGCCCTCGTTGGCCTCGACGATCGCCCAGACCCGGTCCGGGTTTGCCGGCGAAACCGTCACACCGATGATGCCGATGGTGCCCTTCGGCATGCCCTCGTTCCCGGTCAGTTCCGTCCAGGTGTCGCCGCCGTCGGTGGTCTTCCAGAGGCCCGAGCCCTTGCCGCCGCTGGTCAATTCCCAGGGCGTGCGCCGCACCCGCCAGGTGCTGGCATAGAGAATGCGCGGGTTGGTAGGGTCCATGCACAGGTCCACGGCGCCGGCATCCGCGTTGGCGAACAGCACCCGCTCGAAGGTCTTGCCGCCGTCCTTGCTGCGGTAGACACCGCGTTCCTCGTTGGGGCCATACAGGTGGCCCAGCACCGCCACCCAGAGGATGTCCGGGTCCTTCGGGTGGACGCGCACGCGGGGAATCGTCTGGGCATCCCTCAGGCCCATGAGCTTCCAGGTGCGGCCCGCATCGGTGGACTTGTAGAGTCCGTCGCCGTGGGAGACGTTGCCCCTGACCGTTACCTCGCCGCCCCCCACGTAGATCACGTTGGGATCGGACGGCGCCACCTCGACGGCGCCGATCGAGCCACCGAAGAACCCGTCGGAGATGTTCTCCCAGGTCACACCGGCGTCCTGGGTCCGCCAGACTCCACCGCCGCAGGCACCCATGTAGTAGAGGTGGGGTTTGCCCCGGACACCGGTCACCGCCGCGCTGCGGCCTCCACGGAACGGCCCCACCTGGCGCCACGAGAGTGCCCCCTCATAGAGGACGGGTTCCGGAGCGGACTTGCCCGCGGCCTGGGCCAGGGTCGCGGGGCTGGCAAACGCCAGGACAAGGAAGAACGAAACCGCCCAATGAGTGGGCCGGGAGGGGGCGTGCTGCATGCTCGGAGTGTACGGTGCCTGGCTCCGAGCATGAACGACCAGGAGTGCGTGAGCTTTCTGCAGTGGGTCCTGCCGCGCCTGCGTATGCGGTGGGCCGGGTTCCGCAGGGTGCGAAGGCAGGTCTGCCGTCGCATCGACCGGCGCCTGCGGCAGCTGGACCTCGTCAACACCAACGCATACCGGAGCCATCTGGATCGCCGAGACCAGTCCGATGACGAGTGGCGCATCCTCGACTCCTTGTGTCGGATCACGATCTCCCGCTTCTACCGGGATCGAGGCATGTTCGACCAGCTTGCCGAGGCGGTGCTGCCCGCGCTGGCAGAGCGCGCGAGTGCCCGGCAGCAAGGGGACCTGCGTTGTTGGTGCGCCGGCTGCGCCTCGGGCGAAGAGGTCTACACCCTCAAGTTGATCTGGGACCTGCGCCAGAAACCGCGCCACCGACGCCTGGACCTGCGCGTGCTGGGCACGGACACCGATAGCTTCCTGCTGAAGCGGGCAAGGGCTGGCCTGTTCCCCTCCTCCAGCCTGAGGGAGCTGCCTACAACGTGGCTGGCTCTGGCCTTCGACCGCCAGGATACCCAGTACCGCCTGCGAGACCGTTTCCGGGACGGCGTCGAGTTCCACCAGGGCGATGTCAGGCGAGAGGCGCCCGATCAGAGCTTCGACCTGGTGCTCTGCCGCAACCTGGCCCTGACCTACTTCGAGGAAACCCAACAGCACGAGGTGCTGGCGCGCATCGGCAGACACCTCCACGGGGGCGGCGCGCTGTTTGTCGGTGTTCACGAGGAGCTGCCCCGAGGGGCCGCAGGATTCTCGCCGTGGCCAGGATGCCGTGCGATCTTCCGCCGGGAAGGCTGATCACTCCGCGACCGCGAACAACCTGGCCAGATAGGCCATCTGCTCTCTCCACTTCTGCCTGGGCTGCCAGGCTTGTGAAGCAGCCAACGCATCCTCGAGTTGCCAGCGGTATTCGAAGGAACGGCCGATCAGCTTGGCGACGGCGGCGATCTGCTCTTTCTCGAGGTACTCGGGATCCAACCCGGGCAGCCGTGCGGGGTCGATGACGGTTCGCTCGATCTCGGCGAGGTCGATCAGGGCTGTCTCCTGGTCCGTGGAGAGATCTACGTGCTGGCGGACCGCGGCTCGAAACCGCAGGCCCCTGGCGATCTCCCTGCCCTTCAGCGGACCCAGGCGCTCGAGAACGTCGGTCGGGGCGCCCTGCGCCTGGAGCTTCGCGAGCACCGGATCCGAGATCTTGTAGTGGACCTCCCTGTACACCTCCTGCATGAACACGTGCTGCAGGAAGAACAGCAGGAAGAAGCACAGCAGAGCGGCGATGATCGGGGTGTAGATCCAACCCAGGCCGATGCTGCCGAGCACGCGCCAGCGGATCTGTCGGGCTCCGGCGCGACCACGCACCAGGCCGACACCGATGATCGCGCCGACTACGGCCTGGGAGCTGGAGACCGGGATCAACGGGATCGCCGGCAGGCCGGCACCGAGGAGCAGGTCTCTGAGCCATACCGAGGAGAACAGGAACAGCACCAGGGAGTGGGCCACCACCACGACCCACGCGCCTACGGGGCTGACGGTCATGAGGCGCTCGCCCACGGTGGCCATGACCCGCCGGGAGTAGAAGACACCGGCGGCGATGGCGATGCCGCCGATCAGGAACAGCTGCTGTGTGGCGGTCAGGGTGAACAGGCCCGCAACGCTCACCCGCTGCAAGGGAGACGATTCCACGAACACCCCGACGACGTTGGCGATGTTGTTGGCGCCGAGGGTGTACGCCGCCAGCGCCCCGGCGAGCAGGAGGGCGATGCGGGTCCAGAGGTCCAGGGTGAGGAGGTGGAGCCTGAGCCTGCCGACGGTGCCCACCACGACCCGGTAGAGGAAGGCGGCAAAGGCCGCTCCCAGGATCGGACACCCCACCCAGGTGCTGACGATCTTCGTCAGCGTGCCCAGGTCGGTGATCGACCCGCTGTAGAGGTTCCAGCCGATGATGGCCCCGACGATCGCCTGGGTCACGGATACCGGGAGGCCGGCGCGAGTCATCCAGTAGACCGACAGCGCCGCGGAGAGCGCCACCATGAAGGCCCCGGGAAGGGCATTGACCCCGCCGAGCTGGCCCAGCCCGTGGGTTGCCCCGGACCCGCTCAGCACAGCGCCAAGGATCACGCACACCGCACAGGTGGCCGCGGCGGTGGAGAACCGCAACATCCGGCTGCCCACCGCGGTCCCGAACACGTTGGCGGCGTCGTTGGCACCGAGGGACCAGCCCAAGAACAACCCGCTGGACAGGAAGATCAGGACCGTGATCTCCATTCGCAACGACCCCGGGGGGCCTAGAGGGCGCGCTTGATGGCGTAGATGGCCAGGCTGTCGGCAACGTCCTCCGCCTGGTCCGCGATGGAGTCGATCGCCGCCGCCGCGTCCCGCAGCTGGATCTTGCGGGCGAGCGGCAGGTCGCTGCGGTAGATGCGGTCCTTCAGACGGTCCATGACCTGGTCCGCTTCGGATTCATAGAAGCGCGTCTTGTGGGCATGGTCGTGGAGGGCGGAGATGTCCTGAAAGTACGCGCGGCTCGCGAAGACCACCTGCTCGACGCTGTTGGCCACGACCTTGGTGAGCTCGCGGAGATCGTTCTTCATCTCCTCGGGTATCTCCGGCCGTTCGATGGTCAACACCTTGAAGCTGGCCTTCGCGACGTTCAACACCCGGTCGAGCTCATACAGCAGCCGCAGCACGTCGCCGCGCCACTCCGGGATCAGCATCTCGCTGTAGAGGGTCGCCTGGATCGCGCGTCGCAGCTTGTCGCCTCTCGACTCCAGACCCGATATCCGCTCCAGACGCTCCGGACAGCTGCCGTCGAAGCCCTGCTGAAGGTAGTTCAGGATCCCCTGCTCCAGCACCATGCCTGCTTCCGAGACCTGGTCGAGAAACTCGTCGATCTTCGCCTTGAGGGCCTTGGTCCTGCCAAAAAGTGGGAGCTTGAGCTGCGCCATCCCGACATGGGACTGGGACCAGCCCCTGGTTGCAACACTACCTGCCGAAGGCGGCGTCGATCCTCTTCGCCGCCTCCAGCGCTACCTCGGGACGGAACTGCTGGCGCACGAGGCCCGAGAGCAGCGGCCGTACCCGGTCGGGCTGGCCGGTGGCCAAGAAGCAGTCCGCCAACGCCAGCTGTAGCGTGACCCCAGGCGCACCTCCGTAGAGATCGCGGGGGATCCGCTGCACGGCACTCTCCAGGAGCGGCAGGGCCGCGTCAGGTCTCCCGGCCTCGAACGCCAGCAGGCCCAGGTAGCCGTCCCAGTACGGAGAGTAGGGGACCGCCTGCTTGCCCTGGAGGAGGATCGTCTCCAGGTCCTTGCCTGTCCCCTGGAGCCCGCCGGAGCGCGCGATCGTCTTCAGGGCGTCGAACAGATCCATCATTCCTGGGCTGATCCGCAGTGCCTGCTCGAAGTGTTCCGCGGCTTCGGCAAAGCGATCCTGCTTGAAGCACAGGTGGCCGAGGTTGGCGTGGGCATTGGCATGATCGATGTGGCGGTCGAAGTAGCGGGCGGTCAAGGATGTCTTCAGTTCCTTTTCCGCATCCTCGTACTGCTTGCGCTCCAGGCTGATCGCCCCCAGCAGTCCCCAGGCATTGGCGTGCTCCGGCTCCAGCTCAATGGCGCGCCGGATGTGCCGGAGAGCCTGGTCGATTTCCTTGCGCTCGAAGTGGACGCTCGCAGCACAGAGCTGCATGCGCACGGACAGAGGCTGTTCTTCGGCCTCGTTCAGGAACAAGGAGGCGTCGTCTTTCCAAACCGTGTTGCGTTGCAGGATCACCACCGCACACAGGACACCCCAGGTTGCGAGCAGCACCGACAGCGCCACCCGCCAACGGCCCCGCAGGGAACCCCAGAGCCAGGCGACGGCAAAGGACAGCCCCAGGCTCGGAGTGTAGTAGAGCCGCTCCCCGAAGATCGTCCCGGTCACGACCGGGATGTTCGAAGTCACGAAAGCAAAGCCCAGGAAAGCCGCTGTCCCCAGGAACAGCAGCGGGTGCCTCTGCCGCACCCTGAGCCCGCCGACCAGGATCAGCAGTAGCGCCGCGGCGGCGACCAGGAAGCGCCATTGCGT
>QJVU01000340.1 GCA_003235605.1 Planctomycetota bacterium
TCCTGATGGACCGGTCCCGGGTTGCTCGAGGCGGTCAACGGCGAGCCGCTGGCGCGGCGCCGCTATCGTAACCCGGACCTGGTGGCTGACGAGGCTCGCCGAGGCGTTCCACAAGGTGCGCTGGTCCCACATGACGCCGGTCACCTATGTGGCCAACGCCAAGGGGGTTATCGTGAAGGCGCTGCGAGGTCACCGGGACCTGGCCACGGTCCCGGCGGCAATCCGGTGACCGCGATTTGGTAGATTCCTATGGTCTTGGTGTTGCCATGATGCGCCCTCTCCCCCCTCCCTCTGCGCGGGCCCGCCTGGTCCGTGTCCTGGTCGTCCTGTGCCTGGCCGGCTGGCTTGGCGGCTGTGGTGCGGGGATCGCGGGAGGGATCCTGGCGGGCAGTGACAGCAGCAGCAGCAGGAGCCCCCCCACGCTGCAGGCGGATGCGCTTTCGGCGGTCGGGCCCTTGGTGCCGCCAACCGAGGGCATCCCGTTGGACCCGAGAGATCTCATCCTCCGGGACGTTGTGGTGGACAACTACGTGCTGCCGGGCAACGCCAAGGTCAGGGTGTTGCTCAAGGCCTTGGGAGTATCCGCGGAGCAGTTCTTCCTTTCGGTGGTCCCCAGGGGGCAGAACTCGACCACCGTGAGGTTCGTCTACACCACGACAGAGATCCTCGAGGAGATGAGCGTGCGCGGACAGGACCCGACCTCCAGGGACGTCCCCGCAGAGCTGGTGGTCCTCGTCGATGGAGCCGAGGTCGCTGCACCGCTGCCTTTCCTGCTGCAACGGCAGCCAAAGGCATCGCTGGTCCTCGGGCCGGGTCAGAGTCCACCGGCCCTGATATCCACGCTTGGGACCTCCAGGTTGAAGCTGAGAGTCGAGTCGCTCGGTTCCCTGCTGCCAAGCGAGCTAGAGGAGATGCTGGAAATGCGGGTCGCGGTCTTCGATCGGCAGGGGCGCATCTTCGATGTCCGCGCGGCCACGGAGCTGAAGGTCGTAGACACCGGCGACAACACCGGGGACAGGTACGTGGAGGCGACTCCACCCGAGAGCTCCTTCCCTTCCCAGGCCTTCGTGTTCCTCTCCAGCCAGAGGACCGGGCGATCGCCGTTCGAGGGCAGGGTGTTCTACCGGCCGCACTTGGGTTTCGTCTCGCAACGGGTCGGATCCCTGGACGGAGGCACCGAGGTCACCCTCACCGGCAAGGGACTCGTTCCTCTGGACTTGACCAACCCCGAGGACCCGAAGCTGGACTTCTCACGGGTCGAGTTGCGCGTGGAGAAAGGCGGACGGCTCAGACCGGTTCCGGATACGCTCCTGCACCGTCACCTCTCATCCGGAGACAGTCTGGCGTTCACGATGCCTCCCTCCCCGGACGGCAGGTCTGGACCGGCGTTCATAGAGCTCGAGGTTGCCCTGCCCAGTGGGCTGAGGGTGAAGGCCCAGCCTTCCGCCGTTTTCAGTTATGGGGATGGGGCCGTGAGCTTCGGAGGGCGAGGAGCCGTACTGCGTGGCAGGCCGCTGGCAGTGGATTCTGGCCCGTTGTTGGCCTCGGGAGCGGGCCCCGAGGACCTGGTTACGCTCTACTCCGATGCCGGCCGACCACAGCTTCAGCTGTACGCGGCCCTGGACAACGGCCTGTTTGCTCGCCTGGGCGCGCCGTTCCCGGGCGGCGATCCGCAGAACCCGAGGCACCGCGGGCCGGTGGACGCGTGCGTCGGCGATTTTGACGGGGACGGTCGCGCCGATGTGTTCATCGCCAATGAGGGCGCTGGTTCTGCGGCAGAGCACACTCTCTTGCTCGGTCACCCTGCGCCGGAGTTCTATCTACTGCCTTCGCCCATCCAGCTTCCTGGCACGGTAGGGCCACAGCAGTGCCTCGCGGGCAAGCTCGGCGGCGGTGCGATGGATGTGCTCGTGCTCTCCAATGGCAGCACCGAGGCGACGATAATGGAGTCTCAACTCCAGCAACCCTCGTTTACGCCGAGAACCCTGGCCAGCGGGCTCGCGAGGTTCGACGCGGCCCTGATCGAGGACCTGAACGGCGATGGCTATGAAGACATCGTGATGGCGGAGCGCTTCGGCAGCAGCGGCTCGCCACCCACGACCTACGTGCGGATCCTCTACTTCGAGGGGCGGTCGGAAGCAACGCCCGGCCCGAATCCCGACCAGGTGCTGCTGGCGACTGTACCCGGCTACGAGGCCAGCAGCAGCTCCAGGGTCGTGGGCCTGCACGCTGTTGGAGACCAACAGTACAAGCACGTTGCCATGGTGCTGGAAGGCATCCCCAACAACAGCTCCACCCCTCCCACGGTCGCCGTGGTCCGCAACAGCAAGAGCGGTCTCGAGCAGCCAGTCGCTGGGGACACCATTCACTTCGGGAACGGTCACCCCGGCTTCTCCTGTTCTGCCTCCGGCGATCTCAACGACGACCAGCTGAACGAGGTGGTGGTGGCCTCCAAGGATGGCGGCAGCAGGCCTCTGGAGATGCTCCGCTGGTCGACCGATGCATTCGGCAACCTGGACAAGCTGGTTGTCCTGCCAGACAGCATCGACATCGGTATCGAGCCCATGACGGCGATCAGCCAGCTGTGGATTGGCACGGCCTCGGGCGCGACCTTGAACACGGCGCGGCGAACAGCGCTGTTCGTCGTTCACCAGGGTGAGGTTGACAGCTTGATCGAGCAGCGCATCACCACACTGATCGCAGCGGAGGGACCCAGGTTGATGGCGCCTACCGGTCACGTCGAGGTGAAGATGCCCATCAAGCATCTGACCCTGGGCGAGTTCAGGGTGCTGCGCCGGGTGGGCACCGGACAGTCCCTGGACGTCTTCGTCGCCGGTGTCGACACCCTGCAGCTGCTGGTAAACGACGACATCGGCACCCTCTCAGAGGACAAGAAGATCAGCGTGCCGGGCCTGATTCCGTCCACGGTAACCACGGTGAAGCACTACCGTGGAACCCGGGGCGTGGACAGCGTCGCCTTCCTGGCCTTTGACACCACCGCCGGCTGTCGTATCGGGTTCATAGAAGCGGATACGGGGAACCCTGTGTTCGGTGCGACCGACCTGCGTGTGTTCGCGCCAAAGGCCGTTCGTGGTCGCGCAGTCGATGCGGCGTCGCGGGTCCTCACCGGAGACTTCGACGGCGACACGATCGACGACATCGTGGTTCTCCTGAACCTCAAGGAAGCCAACAAGTCCGGACGCGATGGGGACGCGGTGATCTTGTTTCTCAAAGGCACGGCGACGCCGACAAAGGGTACCGTTCCCGTCGCGATGCCGGATGTCCCTGTCGGTCAGGGCAGCCCTACCCACGGCAACGCGACATCGATCGTGGATGGTCACTTCAGCGCGACCACCGCGGGGGGCGGGCCGACACTGCGCCAGCTTGCTGTGGCGATCCCCCAGGGTGAGTCTGCGAGCTCGGCGGACGGCAACCACATCCGCTTCTACAACTTCACCAATGTGGATCAGCAAACCAAGGGAGCCCGGTTCGAGCGGTCCTACGTCTCGGACACTCGCCCGGTGCTGGTCGCCGGCAGTGAACCTCGAGTGATCACCACGGCGGACTTCGACGGTGACGGAACTACGGACATAGCTGTTGCGGGTGGCGACGAACTCAGTCCCAAGCTGCGGATCTTCTACAACACCACGCCGCCTATGGACACGATCACGCAGAAGGTCGACATCGCCCGGTTCGTGGAGAGAACGAGCAACCCGCTGCCGTTGGCACCAGGAATACCCCACAGCCTGACGGGCTTGGACATCAATGGCGACCAGCTTGCCGACGTCGTGGCATCGACCCGTGATTTCGGAACCGCGTTGCGGTACAGCATCGGGCACTATCTCAACCCGAGCATCGTGGACTCGATCCGAGGTCAGGCGCTGCCGCCGTCCCGCACCGGGACGCTCGTTCAGGAGGGCAGCAACAAGGTGCCGCGGAATGCAGCCCTGAGCATGGCGGTGGGGGACATGAACGGTGATGGCCGCCCGGACATCGTCTTGGGGTGGGACAGCGCCGGCGCGGGCGATCTCAACCTGCGTGTGTTGTTCGGCAACAACTGACGCGGCAGTCAGACGTGGACCATCGCCTCTTCGCCATCGTTCACGATCCTCTCCACTTCGTAGGTCGTGTTGCGCAAAACGGGCTGTAGCCCAGCTTCGCGAATCAGCAGGAGAAGCTCTTGCTCGCTCAGGACCTCGGGTGCGGTGGTTCCCGCGTCGTGCGTGATCTTCTCTTCGGTGACCGTGCCGTCGATGTCGTTGGCTCCGAACGCCAGAGCGGTCTGGGCGCTGTTCGGTGTAAGCATGATCCAGTACGCCTTCACGTGGGGAAAGTTGTCGAGCATCAACCGTCCTACCGCGATGTTGCGCAAGTCCATGTGGCCGGTCGTCACGTGGCCGTAGTTCGCGAGATCCGTGTGGTAGGGCCAGAACGCCAAGGGAATGTACGCCATGAAGTTCCCGCACTCATCCTGGAGCTCGCGCAGCTTCAGCAAGTGCTCCACCCGTTCCGCGGTGCGCTCGATGTGGCCGTAGAGCATCGTGGCGTTCATCTTGAAGCCGTGCTTCTGCACCTTGCGTGCGGTTGCCAACCAGCGGTCCGGCCCCATCTTTTCCCGGAACACTGCCCGATGGACGCGGTCGGTGAGCACCTCGGCGCCGCCGCCGGGACAGGAGCCGAGTCCAGCCTCCCGGAGGTCCTCGAACACCTCGTCTTCGCTCTTGCCGTGCTCGGCGCGTCCCAGGTTCAGGATGTGCTCGATCTCGACCATCGTGAACGCCTTGACGTGGATGTCCGGGCGTCCACGCTTGGCGGCGCGGACGACATCGAGGTAGTAGTCGTACCCCATTTGCGGGTGGATCCCCGCCACCATGTGCACCTCCGAGACCGGCCGGTGCAGCTGCTCACGCACCTTCTGTTCTACGATCTCCGGAGTCATCAGGTAGGCTCTTGCGTCACCGACCTTGGCAGCAAACGCACAGAACTTGCACGAGTAGATGCAGATATTCGTGTAGTTGACGTGCTGGTTGACGTTGAAGTAGGTCTTCCTTCCGTGCATCCGGGTCCGCATCCTGTGCGCCAGCAGGCCCACTGCTGCGAGGGAACGGGTCTCGTAGAGATGCACCCCGTCCTCGAAAGACAGCCTCTCGCCCGCCGCCAGCTTGTCGTTGATCTCACCCAGGCCGGCCTTCTCGATCAGCCGGTCGGCAAGGGAGAGGTCCAGGTGCTCATACGTGAAGTTCATGGCTCATCCGCGGTTGGCGCTCTCCGAAACCACTGCCTTCCGTCGTGGAGGTGCGCCGAACCGATCGGTCTCGGGGGTGGGCAGGTGCTCGTAGAGCATGCTGCGGCGCCGGGGTACGTAGCCTGCATCCTTGATGTGTCGCTCGATCTCTGCCACCGTCGTTGGATGGCTGCACCCGGCGCTGCTGACGACGTTCTCTTCGAGCATGACGGAGCCGAAGTCATCGGCACCCATGGCAAGCCCCACCTGACAGGTCTTCATGCCCTGGGTCACGAAGCTGGACTGCAGGTGCTGGACGTTCTGCAGGTAGATGCGTGAGAACGCCAGCATCCGCAGATACTCGGCGACGGTGGCGCTGTTGGGGACACGCCTCCGGAGCTCCGTGTTGTCTGGCTGGAATGTCCAGGGGATGAATGCCGTAAAGACTCCGCACTCACTCTGGAGGTCGCGAACCCGCGTCAGATGTTCGATCCGCTCTGCGTCGGTCTCGACGTGTCCGAACATCATGGTGGCCGTGCCACGCATGCCCAGGGCGGCCGCCTGCCGCATGACTTCCAGCCACTCCTCGGTGGTGGCCTTCCTGGGTGCGATGACCCTGCGTACCCGGTCGACGAGGATCTCGGCCCCACCTCCGGGAACCGAGTCGAGGCCGGCCGCCTTGAGCTCCTGGAGGACATCGCGAACCGGACGCTTGTCCATCTTGCTGAGATGCGTGATCTCGGGCGGGCTCATGCCATGGATCCAGATCTGCGGAAAGCGCTCCTTGATGTCTCGGAACAACCTCGCGAAGTCGCGGGTGCGCAGCTCGTGGTGATGCCCGCCCTGCAGGAGCAGTTGCACCCCCCCAGCGTCGATGGTCTCCTGGACCTTCCGGTAGATCACCTCGCGGGGCAGGACGTAGGCCTCGGCATGTCCAGGGGGCCGGTAGAACGCGCAGAACGTGCAATCCGTGACGCAGACGTTGGTCGGGTTGAGGTTGCGGTCGATGATGTAGGTGACGTCAGTGCCGGGGTTGAGGCGCTGGCGAATCGTGTCCGCCAGGAGTCCCAGCGACGTCAGATCGAGGCCACGGTAGAGCGCCAGCCCTTCTTTCGGGGTGAGGGCGTCGCCCTGCAGTGCCCTGTCGGCGATCCTGGTCGTGCTCGCGGTCATGTTGCCGGTAGGAAGCTTAGGCGGTGGCCGGTCCTGCTCAACCCAATACCGTTGCTGTCAGCCGGCAAAGGCCTTAGAAACCCCCGACCATGGCCCGGACCCCTGACCTGATGGACCGCGTCGTCTCGCTCTGCAAGCGCCGCGGCTTCGTGTTCCAGAGCAGCGAGATCTACGGAGGCATCAACTCCTGCTACGACTACGGGCCTCTCGGCGTTGAGCTCAAGCGCAACGTCAAGGAGGCCTGGTGGCAGGCCATGGTGGTCGCCCGCGACGACGTGGTCGGACTGGAC
>QJVU01000478.1 GCA_003235605.1 Planctomycetota bacterium
TTCTTCACCTCGCCACAGCTTGGCATCGAGCTTCCGAAGTAGGGGTTGTGGGTCTCGGGGCTCTCCTGCAGCCAACGTGCGCCCCTGTTGTCGAACGCCATGGAGCAGAAGATCTCGTAGTGAACACGCTCGCCGCTGTGTCCGAAGACCGTGTCCAGCTTGATCACCGCCTTGGAGAGATCACCGAACGCGTCGCGGGTGGCCGTCAGCTCGGCGGCCATCCCGGCCTTGGCTGCTGCGTGGAGCTGCGGCGCAATCCTGTGCCATTCCTCGTGGGCCTGAGGGGACATGTTCACCGGATGCACCAGAGAGACCGCCTTCGCCAGCCGTTCGAGATCCTCCCGCGCCTTGGCGGCGTCGTCTCTTGCAAGCGCCCGCTGCGCATCGAAGTAGGGCTCGTACACCGAGTCCAGCTGCGCTCGGAACAGCATCAGATCCTTGCCCTGCAGCGGCGTCGGATCCTCTTGCATGCTCATCATGCTCTGCTTGGCGTTGATCTGCAGGGCACTGTCGATCTTGAAGTTCCCGTGGACGACGATCCTCTCGCCCTCGGAGAGACCCGCAAGGATGACATACTGGTCGCCCGCCTTTGGTCCCAGGACCACCTCCCTGCCCTCGTACGTGGGTCTCTCTGTGCCGGGCAGCTCGACATATACGACACCCCGCTTTCCGGTCGCCAGCACTGCCGAAGCCGGCACCACGATGGACTGCTTCGGTTGGGCTGTCGGAGTCGAATAACCCAGCTCTTCGGCTTTGACGAGCGGCATCCCACAGGTGCGGCACGCGCCGGCGGCGTCCTCGATGACCTCCGGGTGCATGGGACAGATCCACTTGCCGGCGAGTCTGGGATCCATCACCTTGCCGCCCTCCCCCAGGCGCGAGCGCACCACAGTGCGGACGAACATGCCAGGCTTGAGCCTTGCGTCTTGATTGTCGACGATCACCCGAACCTTCACCGTCCGCGTCGTCTCGTTGAGAAAAGGGTCTACGAAGGAGATCCATCCACGGAAGTTCTCGCCCGGATAGGCTTCTGTCTCCACCGACACCTCCTGGCCGTAGCGGATCCACAGCAGGTCCGACTCATAGGCATCCAGGCGTATCCACAGGTGGGACAGGTCGGCGATACGGTAGATCGGCGTTCCTGTCTTCACGTAGTCACCCTGGTTCAGTGCCTTGTGGATCACCACGCCGGCGGTCGGCGACCTGATCAACACGTGGTCTTCGGCTTCACCCCGTTTCTCGATCTCGGCGATCTGTTCGGCGGTGAGCCCCCAGAGTCGCAGCTTTTCGCGGGCGGACTCCAGCTTGCGGAGATCGCTCTTTCGAAGGAATTCGTTCGGCTGGTCATGCCCGACCTCCACCTGCTTCTTGGCTTCGATCAGCTCCTCCTGGGCCGTGAGCATGTCCGGGCTGTAGATCAGGACCAGGTGGTCCCCCTTGGCAACCGGGATCCCCGTGTAGTCGACGTAGAGGCGGTCCAGCCTGCCCGGGACCCAGGCCGAGATGGTCTTGACCCGGGTCTCGTCGTAGTCGAGCTTGCCTACCATCCGGACCTCGTGGGTGACGACCTGCCGCTCCACCCTCTTGGTGACGATCTCCGCGAGCTTCCTGGCTTCCTCTGACATCTCCAACCTGCGGACACCGCCACCGCCTTGCTCCTTGTTCAGCACCAGGTCCATGCCACAGATCGGGCACTTGCCGGGCCGGGGGAGCTGGATCTGCGGGTGCATGGGACACGTCCAGACCTCGGCCTTGGTCACTGCCAGAGATGGGGCTGACGGTTCCCCGTCGCGGAGGCTCCAGGCACCGCGCAGGTACCAACCGCCAAGGAAGGCAACGCTGACAACGACGATCCAGACGAACACGGTCAACAGTTTCAGGAGCAGCTTCATCGGATCTCACCTCCACACAGGACCTCGATCTCCGCGAGGCTTTGTTCATGGTTGCTGATCGCACGCCACAGCGACCTCTGGAATGCAAGCAGCACCTGCTCCGTCTCGATGACGTCGAACAGCGTTGACTTGCCTGCCCGATAAGCCTCTTCGGTGACCTCGAAGGACTGTTGTGCTCGAGGCAGCAGTGTATCCCTGTAGAGCCTGATCTGGCGAGCTGCATCGTCGAGCCTGTAGCAGGCCAGTTCCAGGTCCGACCGCAGCTGATTGTGCCTGTTACGCAGCGTCGCCCGGGTCGACGCTTCCTGGCGCTCGGCTTCGCGCACGGCCGCCGAGTACTTCTCCCTCCAGATAGGCACGTTGAACATGACCGTGAATCCGTACGGGTCGTCACCGCTGCCGCGCGTATTCGGAATGACAGCGCTTCCAGTCTCGAGGTAGTCCGCCCCAACCGTGATGTCCGGCCACCCATCCAGGTCGGCCAGCTCTTTCCGGCTCTGGGTCGACAGGATCTGCTGACGCAAGGATTCCAGCGTCGGGTTCTTGGCAACCAACTCTTGGAGGAGCTTCTCGACGGACCGCTCGCCGACCGTTGGCTCCACTGCCGACGGCCACGGCAACGGCTCACGCTCCCTTCTGTCGATCGCCGCGCTCAGGCGGGCGCTCACTGCAGGTCGGAGCTTCGTGAGCGTCTCCAGATCGTTCTCCACCTTGCCGATCTCGACCTGCAGGCGGAGAAGGCCCTCCTGGCTGCCACCTGCAGCTACCTTGCGCTGGGCCACGGGCTCCAGCCGCTTCAACAGGCTGAGGTTGGCATCCGTGATGTGGATGGCCTGGGCGAGATACGCGTACTCGAAGTAGGCGTTCTTTATGTCGCGCACAAGTCGGAGGCGCGTGTCCTGCACCTTCCACCACAGGCTCTCGGCTCGACGGGATGCAATCTCTCCGCGCAGGGACAGCTTCCCAAACCAAGGAAACGTCTGGGAGAGACCGAACCTGTTCTCCTGCGGCCCTGTTCTCGTCTGGACCTCCTCGATGAAGTGCCCGTAGTTGAACATGGGGTCAGGCAGGCTGGTGACCTGGGGGATCTTCTCCAGCGCCGCCCGCCACCGCTCGTATTCAGCGCGCAGGTCCGGGTTGCGCGTGAGCCCGACGCGGATGTAGTCCTCGAGAGTCGGCTCCTCGGGAAGCTCGTTGTTTTGGCGCAATGCGGAAGGTGGCGAAGAGACAGTGGGCCTGAAAAGCTGTTCCGTCCGGGACGCTACCAACGCTCGATCCACGGGCGTTCCGCAGCCGTGGCACAGGAGCAGAAGGGAGAGGGAGCCCCACAGGGCTCTGGAAGAAGTGATCTCGTGCATTTCGGGTGAACTCCGGATCGGGTTCGTCAACCTGCAAAGTCTCTCGGATGCCGGTCTGGGATGCACCACGGAGGGCCGGCACAGCCAGACCGGAGACACGATCAGCGCAATGACTGATGGCCGAAAGTCGAGATCAGCTCAGCAGGACCTGCAGGCGCAGGTGGAGAAGGGGTCCGTTCCTGGCCGGGGGCTCGGGGATTCGGACCGCGCCGGTGCCCGGGACGTTGGCGATGATCGGCGCATGGTCGGGGTGCAGGGCAGTCGCCGCAGGCGCACTGTCCTCGGAACTGATGACCGGTGGCAACCCCACGGCCTTGGCAAGCTGGATGCACGGGCAGGGGTCCCGATCTCCAGGGTTCCGAGCACCGGGTGCACAGCAACACGTGCCCATGGTGGGCACCTCTTTGGGGAGACAACAGCAGCAGGTCCCGCCACTGGCTGCGGAGCCTCCCTGGCAGTGGAGGGCGCCTTGCCACGGCATGAACGCCAGCAGCATCAACGCTGCCAGCGCCGCCAAGAAGAACCTGTTCTGACTCAGGCAGTGCACCATGCGCCCTGGGCCTTTCCCTCGGCCCTGTACGCCTTCTACGTATTATCGGCCCGAACGTCGCAGCCCGCGGCTTTTTTCGGGGCCTTCACGCACCTACGCCAAAGGTCGGTCCTGCCCCTGCGCCCAAGACCCCCTCGCCTATACTCCCTGCTGCCCCACCTGATGGCAACGGCCAAGAGGATCATCCGCCACGAGCTTCCCGAGGTGACCTGGCCCACCGCGGAGGAGGCCCGGGCCAGCCTGTTGTACCAGCCGATCCGGTTGAACCAGGTGGTGGCACGGAACCGGACCTGGGTGCCAGCGATGGTGCCGTGGCGGGCGACCGACGAGGGCTTCGTAACCGACAACATCCTGGACTGGTACGGCAGGTTCGCCCGCGGGAGGCCCGGGGTGATCGTTGTGGAGGCCACCGGCATCCGGGACATCAAGAGCGGACCGCTCCTCCGCATCGGCCACGAACGATTCCTACCGGGGTTGAAGGAGCTGGTGCGCCGTGTCCAGGAAGAGAGCGCAGGGCAGACGCTCCTGTTCATCCAGATCATCGACTTCCTCACCGTCAAGCGACGCCCTTCGAAGGAGAAGTTCTTCACCCGCTTCCTCCAGATCACTGCCCGGCACCGCAAGCTGGTCGATGCCCGCGATGACCAGAACCTCCGCGAGATCCTTGCCCGAACCGAGGATGCAAAGCTGCGTGAGATCCTCACGCCCAAGGAATACCAGGACTACTCCATGGGCTATCGGGAGACGGTCAACGACACCCACCTGCCACATGTTGCGGAGCTCCCCCTGGTCCTGCCGGACACCTTTGCCAACGCAGCGACGATCGCCAAGGCTGCGGGCTTCGACGGCGTCGAGCTCCACTATGCTCACGCGTACACAATGGCCGGATTCCTCTCCCGGCTGAACATGCGCCAGGATGGCTTTGGTGGATCACCAGAGAACCGGGTGAAGGTACCGTTGGCGGTGCTTCGAAAGGTGCGCCAGGCGGTGGGCAAGGACTACTGCGTGGGGGTCCGGCTCCTGGGTGATGAGGTCATCGAGGGGGGCAGCCGCATCGAGGACGCATCCTTCTACAGCGTCGAGCTGGCCAGGGCAGGTGCCGACTACATCTCCGTCTCCAAGGGCGGCAAGTTCGAGGACGCCAGGCAGCCCAAGGTGGGCGAAGCGGTCTACCCCTACACCGGACCCAGCGGCCTCGAGTGCATGCCCACGGTTCGCAGTGACGAGCGGGGCCCGTTTGGCCGCAACACCCACCTGGCGAGAGACATCCGGGCGGCGATCCACGCAGCCGGACTTGCCACCCCGGTGGTCACCTCCGGGGGCATCTGCCACTTCCATCAGGCCGAAGAGGTCTTGCGCCGCGGCGATGCCGATGTGATCGCCGCCGCCCGGCAGAGCCTCGCCGACCCGGATTGGTTCTTGAAGGTCGAGCTCGGGCGCGGCGGCGAGGTCCGCCGCTGCATCTACACCAACTACTGCGAGGGGCTCGATCAGAAGCACAAGGAGGTCACCTGCCAGCTCTGGGACCGGGACTTCAGCGACGGCGCAGATACCGTTCGCAGCAAAGACGGAAAGCGACGCCTGGTGCCACCACTGTGGAGTACGGAGCCCGGCTCCGATACAACGCCAGTTGTTACATGAGATGGTCTGACCTTGTCGATGTAACGGCTCGTGCCGAAGCGGATGCTGGCCCCGCACCGTGATGGAGGTCACACGATTTCGCAAGATCCTGTGCGCGAACCGCGGCGAGATCGCCGTCAGGGTGTTCCGTGCCTGCTCGGAGCTGGAGATCCGGACGGTCGCGATCTACAGCGAGGAGGACCGGACCCACCAGCACCGCTACAAGGCGGATGAGGCCTACCTCGTCGGCAAGGGCAGGTCGCCCATCGAGGCCTACCTGGCCATGGATGACATCCTCGACATTGCCGAGCGGGCGGGGGCGGATGCCATCCACCCGGGCTACGGGTTTCTGGCCGAGAATGCCGATTTTGCCGACGCCTGCGAGCAGCGGGGAATCCGGTTCATCGGTCCTCGGTCGGCAGCGCTGCGCCTCCTCGGGGACAAGGTCAAGGCTCGGCGGCTCGCGGAGAGCGTCGGGGTTCCGGTGCTGCCGGGGATGGAGTTGGACCTCACCAGCGACGAGGGTCTTCCTGCGGCCCGGGAGTTCTGTGAGCGGGAACTCCCGGTCCTGGTGAAGGCCGCCCATGGCGGCGGTGGACGGGGCATGCGTGTGGTTCGCAGCAGCGACCAGCTCGAGGAGGCGATACGGCAGGCAAGCTCCGAAGCGCGCAGCGCGTTCGGGAGTCCAGTGGTGTTCCTGGAGAAGTTCCTGGAGCGGGTCTCCCACGTCGAGGTGCAGGTGCTCGGGGACCTGGGGGGCAACCTCGTGCACCTCCATGAGCGGGACTGCTCCGTGCAGCGAAGACACCAGAAGGTGATCGAGGTCGCGCCAGCACCCGGGCTCAGCCCACTGGTTTGCACGAAGCTCCACGAAGACGCGATGAAGATCGCCAAAGCCGCGAACTATCACAATGCGGGCACCGTGGAGTTCCTGGTCGGCGGCAGGGAGCGCGAGCTCCATTACTTCATCGAGGCCAACCCCAGATTGCAGGTCGAGCACACGGTCACCGAGCAGATCACCGGGATCGACCTCGTGCAGTCGCAGATCCGCATCTCCGAGGGGCACTCCCTGGCCAGCGAGGAGGTCGGGATCTTCGGCCAGAACTCGATCCAGCCCAGAGGCTTCGCTGTCCAGTGCCGCATCACCACCGAGGATCCCGCCACCGACTTCATGCCTGACACCGGCGAGATCCTGGCCTACCGCGCCGCCTCTGGTCCGGGAATCCGCCTCGACGTTGGTAACGGCTATGCCGGCGCCCAT
>QJVU01000104.1 GCA_003235605.1 Planctomycetota bacterium
CCGTCCATCATGCAGACGATGTCTGCCCGCGCCGCGTCGATGCCGGCAAGAACGGCTCCGCTTTGCCCGACCCGGGTCTCGAGGCTCAGGACCCGCAACCAGCTGGCACCGTGTTCCTCTTTCCACGAGAGCAGGCGCGCGCAGCTTGCATCAGTGCTGGCGTCGTCCACGAGGATCGCCTCGAAGGGCCCAAGGGGTGCCAGGACCTCCTGGATCTCGTCCAGGAGGCCCGGGACGTTCTCCTGCTCGTTGTGCACCGGCACCACCAGGGAGAACCCGAGGGCCTGTTCGGGCGATACCGTGCGAGCCAGCGAGCCCCTCTCACTGCATTGCGGCGCCATACTCACGGCGATCGTAGCATTGCTCTTCCGGCCAACGGCCCCTGGCCGCGCCGACATGAACTACCCGTGCATGAACGGTTTGTAAAGCAGCTACTCGGGGGCTAGCCTCCCGCCGGCATGAGCCGGGTCCTCCGTGGGTGCTTGTGGTTGTCGGGCTCCGTGGCGGCGTTTGGCGCCGTGTTGTGCAGCTCCGTGGCGCGGCCCGTGCCCCTGCCCCCTGGACAGCTGCCCTTCGTCGGAAACGCGGTGGTCCGGGATCTCGACGCTGACGACAGCGAGCCCTGGTCGGTGATGATCCTGGCGGACGTCCAGAACGGCTTCCCCTACCTGCCGAGGCTCTTCCGGCAGAAACTGCCCCAGAATCTGCGGGCGATCGTCTCCGTGGGCGATTTCTCGGCCGACCCCGACGAAGCCCACATGCGGTTGCCCGTTGCGGAGCTGCTGCGCGCTCCACCCCCGGTACCGTTCTTCATCGTCCCCGGAAACCACGACATCCGTGATGGTGAACAAAACAAGGACTGTTTCCTGCGCTGGTTCGGGGCCACGACGTTCGAGTTCCGCATCGGCAACACCTGCTTCTTGGGAGCGGACAATTCGGACGGCCTGTTGGACGGGCAAGCGCTCCTGGAACTCGAGCAGAAGATGACAGCGGCCACCGCGAGCGGTCATCGCATCATCCTGTGCATGCATTGCGACATCATCGACTGGCAGGGGAAACAAAAGCCCGGCGTCGAGGGTCCCAACCGCAAGCTGCTCGAGATCGTCTCGCGCCACGACGTTCGCTTCGTGTTCTCCGGCCACTACCACCAGGCCCATGATGAAACCAGGAACCGGACCCGCTTCGTGATCGCTCCCGCCTCGGGACACCGAGACCAACAGCCGGGCCAGAACCCGATCTCGTACCTGATCCTGCGGTGGAACGGGGAGTCCTATCTGCTGGAGCGGCGGCAGTTCTGCCGCCGCAACCTCACCGAGCTTGCCGGCAAGCTACGCTACTACTGGACGCTTCTGGGCAGCCGCAGGGAGAGCCTGTGAACCCTGAGGTATCCGCCCGGCGCGACCGGCGGTGGCACCTCGGGTTGGCGCTGGCGATGCTGCCGATGCTGGTCGTGACCACCTGCCGGCTCCTGGGGCCCGAAGATCTGGACAGCAACGACCAGGCGAAACAGGCGCTCTACGTGCTCGATGTCTGGGACCAGGGCAACTGGATCCTGCCCCTGGAGCACGGGACCCAGCCTGCCACCAAGCCGCCGCTCTACACCTGGCTGGCCGTCCTTGCATCGTTGCCCTGCGGCGGCCCGACGGAGCTCACCTGCCGCGTGCCCGCGATCCTATCGTCGCTGGCGGTGGCGTGGTTGCTGTTCCTGCTGGCCGAGGAGCGATGGGGGCTCGCGACGGGGGTGGCAGCCGCCTGGGTTTTCGCGGGGATGCGCACGGTGGTGCGGCTGTGCATCCATGTCCGCCCGGACATGTTGCTCGCTGCCCTGGTCATGGCCGCCTTCTTCGCAATCCATCGCGCGGAGCGGGGGCAGCCACGCAGAATGCCCCTGCTCTTCTGGGCGGCAACGAGCCTCTCGGCACTGACCAAGGGACCGGTGGGTCCGGCGATCATCCTGGTGACCGTCGGCGTGCTCTTCGCCCTGAACCGGGGCTGGCGGCCGGCGCTGGCGACCGTTGTGCGGTCACGCTGGTCCCTGCTGCTCTTGGTCCCCATCGGCTGGTTCGGGCTCGCAGTCCTCGTGGGGGGTGGTCCGTACGTCTTCGGCACCGTGCTCCCGCACACGGTGGATCGGGTCCTGGCAACCGGAACCCGCACCGAGAACCCGCATCCGCCCGGCTACCTCCTGGGACATTTCCTGGCCGGGCTCGCTCCTTGGTCGCTGCTGGCGGGGTATGTGCTCTTCGAGGTTCTCCGCCGCAGGGAACCGGCACCGGCCCGCCATGACCTGTGGCTCGCAGGTGCCTGGCTGTTGTGCGGGATGGTCCTCTTCAACCTCTCCAAGGGTCAGCGGAAGGACTACCTGTTGCCGCTCCTCCCCGCGGCCGCGCTCCTGGCGGCCCGCGCCCTGACGGCAGCAGGCTCCAGGATCCCCGACCGGCTCTGGCGGTTGAGCACCGCCGTGGTCGCGGCGGCCTGCATCTTCCTGGGGGTCGCGGCATGGACCGGCTGGATGGTCCCTTCCGGCCCAATGGCGGCCTGGATCGCGGCTCTCGCCCTGGCAGCATGCCTCGCCGGAGGGGCCAGCCGTGGACCCGTCTACGACCCCGGACGGGACGCCCTTGGTCCCTCCTTCTACCTGGGCACGACAGCCATCCTTGTCCTGATTCTGGCGTACTGGGCCAACCTCTCGCCCTTGGCGCGCTCTCGACGGGGGGCAGAGGGCTCGGCCTTCGCCAGCGAGGTCAATGCCCTACGCACGGCGGACGACCTGCTGTTGATTGGCGACGGGACGAGCAACGCCATCCGCTTCCACACCCGACAGAACGTCCCGGACATCGCCCTGGAGGACCTGTCGTTCGTCCAGGACACGAAGACCCAGGGCGAGCTCTACTTGATCGTGCTTCCGGATCTCGCGGCCAGGGTCCAGGAACACCTGCCCGGCCGTTTTCGTGTTAGGCTGCGCCGCCCATGGGGCCACGAGCCGCCGAACGAGATCCTCCTTCTGCAACGGGTCGTAGCCTCTCGGTCGAACCTCCGGCTCGAACATGAACAAGCTGTCATTCCCGGCCGCTGAAACCCTCGCGGTTCGCGAGTGCTAGAGCGCTACGATGAATCTCCCAACCCGTGCCGTGACAGAGAGTAGAACTCTGGCCACCGTGCCACGCTTGCGTGTGCTCCTGATCGATGATGACCCGAAGTTTCGGGCCTTTGCCAAGTCCGGGCTTTGTGAGTCCGGCTTCGCATGCACGACGGCCGCCAACGCCGAGGAGGCCCTGGCCGCTCTCTCCGAGGTCGCCCACGAGCAGCCCTTCGACACCATCCTCCTGGACATCATGATGCCTGGGATGAGCGGTTGGCAACTGCTCGAACACATCCGTTCGAGGGACGCGGATGTCCCCATCATCTTCGTCACCGCTCGCGAATCCGTCGACGAGCGTGTCCGCGGCCTGCGGAAGGGCGCCGATGACTACATCATCAAGCCATTTGCCTTCTCGGAGCTGCTGGCACGAATCGAGGCGGTGGTGAGGCGCCGGCGATCAGCACTCCTGAGGATCTCGAACCTGCGCCTGGACCTGATCAAGCGTCACGCGTCCGTCGGCGAGTCCCCCATCGAGCTGAGCCCGAAGGAGTTCGATCTGCTGAGGGTGTTGGTGGAACACAAGGGCGAGGTGTTGTCCCGCCGCGCCCTGCTGCAGGAGGTCTGGCGCACCAACCGGGACCCGGGGACCAACATCGTCGAGGTGCATGTCGCGCGGCTCCGTCGCAAGCTGAGCTCGGTCGACGGGCCGGCGATCCGCAACATCCGGGGCCACGGCTACGCCATCGTGGAGCCGGGGGCGGAAGATCCAGACAAGCCGGACGCGCCTGACACAGAGGACGACACCGAATGAGAGCACCACCCCGGGCCAGCGATTGGTCCCTGGCCACACGGCTGAGCCGGTGGATCCTGGTGCTCACGATCGTGCCCGTCCTGGGCGCGTTGCTCGCGGGCTACGTCTTCCTGCGGCAGCAGCTCGGCCGCGAGCTGACGTCCCTCGTGGAGGAGGAGCTCGAGGAGACCGTGCAGAGGTTCCGCCAAAGCGACTCACCGCAAGAAGACCTCCCCCAGATCGCTGCCGAGCTCTCGGCCCACCACCCCTCGGTGCGCCTGGCCTGGCGGTTGTTCGATTCGCAAGGCAAGACGATCCTCGGGGACTACGGTGAGCGAAGCATCCTGACCAACGACTCGCCTTCCGCCACATGCACCGAGAAGATCCAAGACCTCGGCGGCGGCCTGATGACCCGGACCATCGCCGCTCCCAAGGGTCTGATCGTCGGCGTGGTCCTGGACGGATCCGGCCACGTGACCCTTGTGACGCGCTACGAGATCGTCGCGCTGGGTGTGGCGCTCTTCAGCGTGGTGCTGGCCTTCGCAGCCAGCAGGCTTTTGGCACGGAAGGTGACCGTGCTCTTGGACCGCGTTACCGCAAGCGCCGGGACTCCTTCCGAGGACTTCGACCCGAAGATCCATCTGGAGGGCGCACCGAGGGAGATCCGCCACGTCGCCGAGTCGCTCCACCGCGTCCTGCGGGCGGTGCGCAAGGAGTCGGAAGAAGCACGAGTCTTCACCATGTCCCTTGCCCACGAGCTGCGATCGCCAGTCCAGAACCTGATCGGGCAGGCCGAGGTGGCGTTGCTCAGGCGTCGCGAGCCGCACGCATACGAAGCTCTGTTGGCCAGCCAGCTCGAAGAGCTGAACGACCTGGCGAATGCCCTTGACAACCTGCTGGCGATTTTCTCGACGCCGGCGGGCAGCCACGGCCAGGCAGCCACGGATGGTCACGTGGAGACCTTCGATCTCGGCGCGGAAGCGCGACTGCGGTTGGCACGAGAGGAGAAGCGCGCGGAGCGCGAAGGTGTCTTGCTGGTCATCGACACCGAGGGCAACACCGAGATGGCGGGGAACCGGGAAGCGGTGATGCGAGGACTCTGCAACGTCGTGGCCAACGCGCTCAACTGGAGCCCCAGGGGTGCCGACGTCGGCGTGGCCATCGATGGCAGCGAAGACGACATCGTGGTCACCGTCGATGACGCAGGCCCTGGCATCCCTCCCGAGATTCGCGCGGACGTGTTCCGCCCCTTCTTCCAGGGGCCGCAGCGGCGCGCAGGAAGGATCGGCTATGGCCTCGGCCTGGCGATGTTGGAGAAGGCGATCACCGCCCAGGGAGGTACGGTCGAGATCAGCAGCTCGCCCGCAGGCGGTGCGCGCTTCCGCATCACCATGCGGCGGAAGCCCGCCGGCTCGAAGACCGCCATGGCGGCGCTGTCCCATCCGGAAGCAGAGACACCGGCCGACCGCTGGCCCGCCCGCCGCGCACAGTAGCGCCGGGTGCGTGGCTCTCGGCGTTGGAAGCACGCCTGTGGGCGTTCTTGGAGCGCGCGAAGCGCAGACGGCCTACCTGGACATGGTCTCGCGGAAGAGAACGAACGTGTGACCCTGAAAGCGGCTGGTCGCGATCGACTCGAAACGGCTGCGGACATCCTCGGGCACTCGCCGCCAAGCGTCTTGGTCTGCCAGGATCCACAAGCGATCCGGCGCGCTGACACGCGCTGCAATCAGGTCGGGCGAACCCCTGTCGTAGTGTTCCTGCCGGGTGTAGTAGTTCAGCCCGTTGTATTCATGATTCGTAAGCAGTACCAGGGGCTCGCTGTTGTCGTGCAGGCGACCCACGGACTCGGAACAGATCTGCGGTGAAAGAGCCCGATCGACGGCCGGAACCACTGTCAAGTGCGCCATGGCCGACGCGGTCACCACGGTGGCGGCAACGGCCCAGAGCACCAGGACCGTTCGCCTTTGCCACATCCCGAACATGGCAACCAGACCGAGGCCTGCGAACACTACTGCCGCCGCGACGGCTTGGACCCGCATCCCCGGTAGCTCCTGCCTTACCAAGTCCAGGACGTCGCGAGTCCGGTCACTGGCCGAGTCTCCCGCCAGCGGCAGCAGCGCCGGGGCCACCAGGCTGGCAATGGCCAGCACTCCCGGGATTGCCGCCAGCAACGCCAGCGACCAGTGCCCCAACACCCGCCAGCGGAAGAGACTGATCCCGTGGAGGTTCGAAAGACCGAATGCCACGACCGGGACAAGCAGTAGGAACGCGAGCAGGATGTAGCCCGCCCGCTTGCTCGGGATGCATGAGAACAGCACTACGACAAGCGCTCCTCCAGCCGCAAGGCTGAGGGCAGCCCGTCCGTTGGCGAGATGTCGGAGATGCCACGCCACGGCAAGGCATCCCGGCAACACCAGCGTCCAGGGCAGCAGCCCGCGTGGCAACGCATTTGCGAAGTAGAAGAACACGGGCTTCTGATGAGGCACGGCTCCTGCGGTCCGCGTGGCCACCTGCTCCCACAGCATGAAGTCCCAGTACCACCACCCGGCCCGAAGTGCTGCCTGGTACAGCCACAGCAGGCCACCGCCGACGGCGAAACCCAGACCCGTGAAGATCCACCGCAGCGCGACACCCCTGCGGCCCTGCCACAACGACCCCACCGTTGCGGCCACGACGATCGGAGTCAAGACACCCACAGGGCCCTTGGTGAGACCGGCAGCCAGCAACAGCATGCTGGCTGCGATGCCACCCGCACGGCGTTGCCACGCCACCTTCAAGAGCGCGGACCACAGAAGAGTGAG
>QJVU01000072.1 GCA_003235605.1 Planctomycetota bacterium
GCTCTCTCGGCACCCCGGCATCGCGCACCCGGTCGTAGACCGACCGGCAGTGTACGACCACGTGGTGCACGAGGTGCCGATAGCGCATGGCCCGGAGACCGCCACCGATTGGATAGTCGATGCGTCTGGTGGTCACCCGCTTGGGCCCCTTGATACCGGTGGTCATCAGTCCACCCCACAACAACGAGCGTCCACAACCGAAGTGGACGACGTCGGGTCGACTCTGGTGCAACGCCCGGCGCATCCGCCTCCAGACATCGGGTCTCACGGGGTCGCGCAGGTTGACGGAATGGACCTTGAGGCCCAACTCGTCCGCAACCGACCTGAAGCGCGCATCCTCTACCAGCACGAACTCCTGGGTGTGGCCGCGCTGAGCCAGGTGCTTGACGAGGTAGCACAGCTGGACCTCGCCTCCGGAGTAGCCGCGTTCTGCGAGGACATGGAGTATCTTCACACGTGGCTACTCCACCAGCAGGGGACTTTCGGAGAGGCTGTGACCGGTCACCAGGCGGCGAGCCCTGGCGAGGCTCGGCTCCGTCCAATGGTCCGCGGTAGGGCCTTCCCGCAACATGGCCAGGATGCTCGCGATCCTGTCGAAGTAGCGGTGCTCGCGTCGTGCCAACTCGTGGCCACGGGCTGCGATCTCGCGTCTGAGGCGGTCATTGCGCAGGTAGAACTGCACCTTCTCCAGACACTCCGTCGCCGAGCGGAAGTAGGCCAGGTGCACGCCGTCCTGAAACACCTCATCCAGGCCGGGGACGTAGTGGGTGAGGTGGAAGCCACCGCAGCCGAGGGTCAGGAACACGCGGTTACTGGAGTAGTAGGGAACCCGGTTGACCTCGTTCAGACCCAGCACGATCCGCGCATTGGCGCAGATCTGGCGGTAGTGCCGCGGAAACGCGATGCCGCCGACCCGCAGCTCAGGGAATCGCTGGCGATAGCTTTGCCAGCCACGGCCGAAGACCCGGGCATCGAAACGGTGGCCGACCTGCGCCAGGAGTTCGGCCCGCTGCCCCCGGCGCCCGGGCCCCCCGATGAACGCCACGTCCCAACCTCTGCCTCGCGCCTTCACGGGATAATGCGCTGTCGGCGAGAACGCTGCCTTGAGAAACACGGCGTTGTGTGCACCGTGTTCGCGCAGCATCTCGATGTGGCCCAGGTTGCTCATGGCGACGAGGTGCGCGCTGGTCAGGTGGCCGATCTCGGCTTCCCCCATGGCCGACAATGACTCCTCGACCCAGAGGACGGTCGTGGTCCGTTGCTTGAACTCCTGCAACAGCGGCAACGGCAGGTCGCGCCAGAAGACGAACACCAGGTCGGGCCGAAACCTCTCGAACGACCGGCGGATCCAGGAATCAGCTGCTCGCTCCCCAAGCCAGCGCCGGAGCGTTGCACGGTTCAGCCACCTGACGCACAGACCATGGGCTCTCAGGGCCTCGACCAAGCCGCTGGTGCAGCGGGACCGCGACATGTTCTTGCCGAAGAACAAGACGCGATGCAACCGCTTGCCGCCTGCCGGCAGGGGCTTGGTCTCGACGGAGGTCTCAGTTGTCATCTGTTGGTGCCGCCGATCGCGCGATGCCGTGCAGAAGCTCTAGATACCTGGCATGGCCTTCGAGCAACCGCGGGACCGCATCTTGCAGAGCCTCCTGCCCGCCGCCGCCAGGAATATAGAGCTTGTGCTTGCCGGGAAGCAAGGCCGACCTGCGGAACAACCCCCCGAGCACCGGCGCCTGATCGGCGAGCACTTCCTGGCTACGGTCGCCAATCCAGTAGCGGATCATCTCCGCGCCACCCTCCACCCACGTGCCCGCTTCCGCGGCCCGGCGCCGAAGAAACACCCTGCCGTTCCATCGCCATCCCACCGTGAACAACGTGCTCTCCTTGAAGCAGCGATGAATCCTCGACAGCTGGCGTCGTCGTCCGGTCTCCGCCACCTCCTGCAGCACCAGGGACGCCTCATCGTCACGCAGCAGGCCGCAGGCGATCATGTCCCCGACATGTCGGTCGATCGGGTCCAGGTGGGACAACAGCTTGGTGGCCATCCGCAGCCGCTCCCGGCGGCGGACGGGTCCGGACCGCAGGCGAGCGGACTGCAGGTCCAAGACCGCCGTCTCCCCGCCTTGCAGCCGCACGAAGTTGTTCGGGTTCAGGTCGGGATGGAAGACGCCAGCAGCCACGAGACGGACCGCCATTTCGATCATGGACTTGGGATCGGGACCTTCCCCCAGAGGGTGCAAGTCCCCCACCACCAGCAGAGACAACCTCGGCGTGCAGAGAACCCGCCGGCCGCGCGCGAAGAGCACTTGCGGGCAGAGGATGCCCGCCCGCCCCACCATCCTCAGCATCCTGGCCTCGTGCCAGCCGGGTAGAGGACGACAAGCGTACCGCACCTTGTCCTTGACCCGGGGAAACCACATCGCCTTGACATACACGCCCTGTCCACGCGGCAGCTGGCCGCGCCCAACGGCGCGCACGATCTTCTGTTGGACAACCTCCAGGTCGGCTGGCAGCTGCCCCGGTCGGGCCCAGCACTGCTGCCACCAATCCTGCAGCCGTCTCGTGTCGTCCGGGTGAAGTTCCATGGCGCCTAGCGCGGATGCCGTGGGTGCTCCCTCAGCCACTCGTAGAACTCCAGCATGCGCCTGGCACCCTGGACGGGATCCATGGTCTGGCGCACCCGCGCGAGGCCGGCGTCGCCAAGGGTCTTCCTGAGGTCCGGCCGCCGCACCAGTCGCACCAGGCCCTCTGCCATCAGCTCCGGCACCTCGTCGTAGGTGAGGCCGCACGGCTCGCTGGCTTCTCCCTCGTGGCGACGGCCCACCAGCTCCGGCAGGATCCCACGCTTGCTGGCAACGATCGGGAGGCCTGCGGCCATGGCCTCGCGCACCGCGCGACACGTGCCGTCGCTGCCCGGTACGAGGAACAGGAAGATATCGAGGGACTGCAGTGCCAAGGTGTACTCCGGCTCGTACAGATAGCCCGGAAGCAACACGTGTCGGCTGAGGCCCAATCGCGCTATCGGGTCCGCGACCAGCCGGCGAGTGTCTTCCTCGTTGCCGCGACCCAACAGCACGAACCGCGCCTCGGGGCACTGGTCCACGACCCTCCGGGCCACCTCCCACAACAGGATGAAGCGGCGGTGTGGCTGGATCCGCGCCGTGATGCCGATGGCGACGTTCTCCTCCGAGAGCCCCAGCCGGGAGCGGAGGTCGCCCCTCGGCGAGGCAAACCGTGGCCAGTCCACGGGCGGCTCCAAGAGGAGCACCCGCTGCTCTGGGAAACCATAGCGGCGGCGAACCTGATCCCCGCAGGCCCTCGTTGGCACGACGACGCCATCGGTGTTGGCGAAGGCCAGCAGGTGGCGCCAACCGCGTCTCGGGGCCGAGGGCTCGTAGAGGCTGCGGACCAGCACCACGCCATTGCCCGCACCGCGCTTGGCGAGGGATGCAATCAGGTGGTCGCCCAGCTGGTGGCCGTGGAGCAGGTTGAACTCACCCGCGAGCAAGCGCCTCTTGAGGGCCAGGGCGTCGCGCCAGACGCTCCACGGTCGAAAATGGCGTCGCAGCTCGAGCCCCCCCATGACCGGCATCTGCCGGCGCGCAAGCTCGATCGCCATTCGATGTTCGGACCGCGGCGGCTGCCACTCGGCCTGCGCAAACACCACGTCAGCTCCCGCTTCGCAGAGGGCCAGGGCACAGCGGATCGCCGGGTCCGCCGGGCCCGTCCACTTGTAGCTCGCGTAGAGGTGCAGGACCCGCAAGGCCGGTCGACTCATTGCCGTCGGTTCAGCTGGCGCAGGCGCCAGGCCTTGAGCCAGGCGTAGTAGCCCCCCAGACCCCCGAGGACAAAGCCCCTCCAGCCCTCCAGGAACCCGCCTTTCAGGACCAGGCTCTTCCCGACCACGATCACTGGCCGCAGCAGCAGGTCCAGCACCGTGGCCCGGCGCCCAGCCGCGTGTTTGGCCTGCGCATCCAGCCTTGCAAACAGGTCGATCTGGCGCAGGTGCTCCCTGACCGTTCTGTGGGTGTAGTGATCCAGCCCCTCTTTCAGGCGAACCGCGACAGCGCCGTTCCGGAGCTCGACGCGGTCGTGGGGGTTCACTCCCGCCCAACCGGCTCGACGGCGATCGAACAGGCGGACCTTGAACTCGGGCCCGAACAAGCCGTGACGAATGAACCGGCCCAGATAACAGTTGCGGCGCACGACGGCGTAGGCGCTCTCGCCGCGGAAGCTGTCGGCCTTGAGCTGTAACACCTTGTCCCGCAGATCCGCTGTGACGCGTTCGTCGGCATCCAGGCACAGCACCCAGTCATGGCGAGCGTGGTCGACGGCAAACTGCTTCTGCTCGCGGTGACCGGGAAAAGGCACATTGACGATCACCCGTGCTCCCAGATCCGCAGCGATCTGTTGGGTGCGATCGGTGCTGCCGCTGTCCACCACCAGGACGTCTTCGCAGAACGACAGGGAGCGGAGGCAGTCCGCAATGTGATCTTCTTCCTGGTAGGTGATCACGCAGGCGCTCAGCGGCATGGCGTTGCTGCCGGTGTTGGAGTCGTCGGCGTGCTCTATCACCCCTGGGCTTCCTCGATCTCCGTCTGGATGCGTTCCCGCATGCCTGACATCTCGCTCTTGAGCCTGGCCAGCCGCTGCTGCCACTCGTGCAGCTTGTTGTCCTTCTCGACAGCTCGGGTCGCGGCCTCCAGGATCCGGTCGCGCTCGACCTTGTCAACTGTGAGCTTCTCGTTGATCAGGTACTGGTTGCTGTAGGCCAGGACTTGCATCCACCGCAAGCGATCCAGCACCTCGGCGAGCAGCTCCGCCAGATCCAGCTCGCGGGGACTCAGGCCCATGGAGTCGGCTCGTTTCTTACGCTTGCGGTTCGAGGTCAAGAGCGCAGTGGGTGATGGCGGTTTCGACCGCGGGCATGCTAACCCCGGAGCGGCATTCCAACCAAAGCTTGACCCTATACCATCCCTTCCCGTGAGCAAGAAACCCCAGCCCCGATCGTATCCCCAACACGCCCGCCTGATGGAGATCGTCGCACGCCTTCGCGCTCCCGACGGGTGTCCGTGGGATCGCGAGCAGACCGAGGTCACCATGGCACCCCACCTCCTGGAGGAGGCATACGAGGCCATCGACGCCATCCAGGGTGGGGATGCCGCGGCCTGCTGCGAGGAGCTCGGCGATGTCCTGATGAACGTGCTGATGGTGGCACAGATCGCCTCCGAAGAAGGTCGCTTCGATGCCGAAGACGTGGCCCGCACCATCGCCGACAAGCTGGTCAACCGGCACCCTCACGTGTTTGGCGACCTGAAGGCCGAGAGCGCGGCAGAGGTACTCCACAACTGGGAGCGCATCAAGCGTACCGAGAAGCGTGGTCCTCCGCGGAGCGTGCTGGACGGAGTGCCCGCCGCCCTCCCCGCCCTGCTGAGAGCCACTCGGATCGGCGAGAAGGCGGCGCGCGTGGGGTTCGACTGGCCGGACGAGGAAGGTCCCCGCGAGAAGCTGAGGGAGGAGCTCGAGGAGTTGGACCGGGCGCTTGCCGCAGGCGACGAGGCGTCCATACAGCAGGAGCTGGGCGACGTTCTGTTCAGCCTCTGCAACGTCGCTCGCCACGCGGGGGTGAATGCGGAGATGGCTCTGCGCCAGACCATCGGGCGCTTCTGCGCGCGCTTTGGCCATGTCGAGCGGAGCCTGGGGGACCGCCTGGAGGACGCCAGCCTGGCCGAAAAGGAGGCTCTTTGGCAGACGGCGAAGAAGCGCATGGACAGCTGAGTACAGCGGCCGCGCTGGACAGCCGTTGGCCTTGGCGCGCGGCCCTGCTGCTGCTCGTCGGCCTGCAACTGGGCCTGCTGATCGGCCTCGCCTGGGTGACACCGTTCACCTCGGATGAGGTCCACTACCTGGCTGGCGGCACCGTCGTCCGAAGGACTCTGAGCTGGCCGTCCGAGGAGACCTACAAGCACGGACCGCTGGTCTACTACAGCCACCAGCTGGCGGCGATGTCGGGCGTCGACATCGAACCGGTGGACGAATACCGCCCTTGGGGAAGGTTGGGGACCGTCGCCTTCGCTGTCATGGCCTCGCTGCTCATGTTCCAGCTCGGTTGTCGGGCTGCCGGCCGAGGAGTGGCGCTGATTGCGCTGGCGCTGTTCGTCACCAACCCACTGGCTCTCGGACATGGCTGCCTGTTGACGGCGGACATGGCCTACACGGCCTGCTTCCTGTTGGTGGTGCTGTTGGCGTGGCGCTACTTCGAGGACCCCGGCATCGGCAGGCTCCTGCAGCTGGGCGTTGGCCTGGCCCTGGCGCTGGCAACCAAGTACGCGGCGGTGCTCCTGGTGCCCAGCCTGCTCGCCACGGCGCTCGTGCTCGTGGCCCGGGGGTTCCGGCCGCAGCTGTGGCTCTCGCGCTCGCCTGGTCCCAAATGGCGCAGCTTTGTGGACCTCCTGCCAGCCGCGGGGATCCTGGCCCTCGTCTCCCTGGTGGCACTGCACGCCTGCTACCTATTCAGGGCCGGCTTCTTCGACCCGGCGGAGCTACCAGAGCCTGTCGGCACTGCAGTCACCGTCGCTGACGCGGTCCAAGCAGTGCCACCCGCTGGCTGGCTCCTGCGTCTGCTGCCGGCACCCTTCGTGGCCGGCGTCGACTACCAGCTCCGCGCC
>QJVU01000564.1 GCA_003235605.1 Planctomycetota bacterium
GCTCTTGTAGTATTGCGTTGCCAGGATCTGCTGGTAGAAGCGCAGACCCACCAACTGCGATGCGTTCGGGATCTTGAACGACATCTGCAGGTATGGGCTGGTGGTCCCCGAGGGCACGGGTGTCAGGATCTCCGCCGACGTGAGCACGGTGCCCAGCCCTGGAATCGTCACCTTGGGGTTGGTCAGGCCAGTGGCAAGAAGGTAGTAGGTTCTGGTTTGGGACTGGGAAGGAAACCCATCGGGGACCAGGACCTTGAACGTCGTGCCCAGCTTCGGCAGGTTCGCGGCGGTCAGCGGCTCGCGGTAAGCCCAGGCGGGCGCGGTGTAGGTGTAGCTCGCTGTCTGCGCAGATAGCGGCAGGGCGAACATCAGGACGATGCCGGCGAGGATGGACGAAGGCGGCGGAAGGTGCGGACGGTGGTTGGGTGACATGTGATTCCTTGGGTTGGACAGGCGTTTCGCGCCACCGAACGGCGCGACTTCCACAACCGCGGCAGGAGCGCGTCGGGACGAAGTCTTTTGTTGGCCCGGCCTCGAGTAGTGCCCCGGCGGAAGAAAACCCGCGCCTTCTTTTCGCACCGCGACCTGCGATGCCGTGATTGAGGGATCTCCGAATCCGCCTGCGAGCCGCATTCCGCGTCTGGCCGGAGGTCTCCTGGGATACCATGGAGCCTCGGTCCGACCAGCGGACCCAGGTCTGGGGTAGTCGGTTCTCTGCTTGTTGGCCCAAGGCCACTTCCATGCGAGCTCTCACGGTTGTCACGCTTCTGCTCGTTCCGGCTGTTGTTCTACCTGTGCTGTCGGTGTCGGACTCGAGAGGGTTGAGCAACGCCGGGCCCAAGACCCTCACCCCGAGGGCAGCGCGCCTGCTCCAAGGCAGCGCGTCTCCTTTCGTGCCCAATCTGGGCCAGTGGCGCCACCAGGGGAGGTTCATCCACCGCGCCGGTCCGATGACCGTGTTCCTGGAAGACCGGGGCTGGGTCCTGAATCTAGTGGAGCGGCCGGCCAGGACCAGGCAGGCGCAACGCCGGGCCTTTGCCATGCATCGGGGGATGCCCACAGATGACGAGGTCGAACAGCAGGTCCGCGGTGTTGGTCTCCGCATGACCTTCGAAGGCGATGCCCATGTTCCGGAGGTCCTCGGTGAGCAGCGGCTGCCGGGGCACCACAACTACTTCCTTGGCAACGACCCGAGCCGCTGGCGCACCGGCGTGCCGCTCTTTGCTTCGGTCCGCTACCTGGATCTCTATCCGGGCATCGACCTCAGGCTGCGCGAGGTGAACGGAGTCCCGGAGTACGACCTGCTGCTCGAGCCAGGCGCCGACCTCACGGCCGTGAGCGTGCGTGTCGAGGGTGGGCAGGGCCTTTCGATCGCCGCCGACGGCTCGCTGGTCATCGAGACGGCGCTCGGGCCCTTGACACAGCCCAGGCCCAGGACCTTCGAAGTGGGCAGGGACGGCAGGAAGCGGGAGGTGGCCTGCCAGTTCACGTTGCTTGGCCCCGACCGGTTCGGGTTCCTGGCCCCCGGTTGGACCGGCGGCACCAGCCTCACCATCGACCCGGGGTTGATCTGGTCGACTCTTCTGGGTGGGGACGCTGACGACGGCCCGTTCACGATCTTCGTCGACGCCAAGGGAATCGTGACGCTGGGGGGTTACACCGACTCATCAGGTTTCCCGCCAACCACCGGTACGTACGACACGAAGTTGACTGGCAAGAGGGAGGGATGGATCAGCCGTCTGGATCCCGGCAGAACCGGCAGTGCGCAGCTTGTCTACTCCACGTTTCTGGGAGGAAGCTGCGGCGAACGGGTCGCAGCGATCTCCGTCGACAACAACGGGGTGGTGACGGCGGCAGGCACCACTCTCTCCATGGACTTCCCGTGGACCAAAGGCGCCTACAACACCACCTTTGGAGGCAGTACTTGCAATTACCGGATCGTCGCCGACGGCTTCATCACCCGTCTGGATCCGAGCAAGCAGGGGGCTGAACAGCTGCTCTATTCCACCTCACTGCGAGGGACAAGTGCTGAGGAGATTCGCCGGCTCTCTGTTGACGCCAGCGGCGTCGTGACTGTGGCAGGGATCACCTTTTCCTCGGACTTCCCAACGACCAGCGGTGCCTACGGGACGATGTACAGAAACAACGCCTCAACACCAACGGCAGACGTCTTTGTCAGCCAACTGGATCCGCGCAAGACCGGGACTGACCAGCTTGTCTACTCCACGTTCCTGGGAGGAGGGGCTGGAGACCAGTTGTCGGAGCTCTTCGTTGAGCCCAACGGAGTCATCACCGTTGCGGGTTCCACGACGTCGACGAACTTCCCGACGACCAACGGCGCCTACGACACGACGCCGAACGGCGGAATCGACGCCTTCGTCAGCCAGCTGGATCCAAGCAAGCCCGCAACCTCCCAGCTTGTCTACTCCACCTACCTGGGAGGCTCCACCAGCGAGGAGATTCTCGGGCTGGTTGTCGATGCCAAGCGGAACGTGATCGTCACGGGCTGGACCGCTTCCAGCGACTTTCCCTTTACCACGAACGCCTACGACACGACCTATAATGGCTTGGGCTCTCTGGCTCCCGGCGGCGACGCCTTCGTCAGCCGCCTGATTCCGCGAGGTCTCGGAAAGAAGGGGCTCACGTACTCGACGTTCCTGGGGGGAAAACAGGACGAAGGGGGGATCGGACTCTCTGTCGATGCGAGCGGGCAGGTGGTGACCGTGTTGGGGGGGACCTTCTCCGCAACCACCGACGGCTTTCCGACGACAGGCGGCGCCTACGACACGACGTACAACGGTGGCCTGGATGTCTTCGTCAGCCGACTGGATTTGCGCAAGACCCGGACCGCACAGCTGATCTACTCCACGTACCTGGGAGGGGACCGTTGGGACCAGCCGGGCTTTGGGCTCTACGTGGATCCCAGCGGTGTGGCGACCGTGGCGGGGTTCACGATCTCGCCCAACTTCCCGACGACCAACGGCGCCTACGACACGACCTACAACGGCGGCAGCCCCAAGCCGCCCGTTCCGCCCACCTTCCAGCCCATCGGCGATGTCTTCGTCAGCCGTCTCGACATGGGCGTGGCATTCTACGGCGACCTGTACGAGGTTTCGCTCGGCACCGGCGGCACCCAGAAGCTCACGGTGAACGCGGGGCAGGCGCATGCGGGCAGGTCGTACTGGATCTTCGGCTCGGTGACAGGCACGACTCCCGGCGTGACCCTGGGATCGGCGATCGGACCGGTGCACATCCCGCTGAATCCGGACCCCTGGACGGACTACACGATCGCGCTGGCGAACACCTCCATCCTGGCGAACACCAAGGGAACGCTCGATGCATCGGGCACCAGCCAGGCGTCCTTCAACATCCCGAAGATCAACCTGCCCAGTGCCGTCGGCCTGGTCTTCCACCATGCCTACCTGGTCTACGACCAGAACAACAACTTCTACATGGCCAGCAACCCGGTGCCGCTGACGCTGACGAAGTGATACGGAAAGTGATACGGGGTGAAATGATCGTACGGAGCCAGGCTCCGTACACGCGCTAGTGGATCGTGATGTTGCCCTTGAGCAGCGGTGCGAAGGTGGCGGGGGGCGGCTGCCCGATGAGCGCGATGATCTGCTGTATGGTCAGGTTCCCGAAGGCCAGCGGGGCGGCTCCTTTCTCCCGCTTCGTTTGAGCCGCATGTCGTTCCGTGACCCATTCGGTCGGCCAGCCGAGACGCTGCTGGAAGAACTCGCGTTGGTTGCCATGGTGATCGCGGCGGAGGACATCGAGTTGGAGATGGAGCCTGATATCCTCGAGCAGAAAGGGGCGACTAGCACCCAGTCGTCTTCGTGCGTCTGGTCGCTCCTTCCGAGAGGACGCTGGGTGGTGGTGGTCGCAGCTCCCACTACTACAACGGAGTTACTTGCTCCCCTGGATCTTAAAGCGAAAGGACCCGGTCCCTGTGCGGATGACGACCCAGGCCTCCTGTCGTCCGTTGTCCTTGGGTCGGAATCGGATGAGGAAGGGGGACGTGGCCCGGCTGCCCAGCTGTCTTTCCGGCTTCTCCAGGATCTGGAAGCTCTTGGCTTGCTCGCCTTCGAGATGAATCGGGTTCCTCGCATCGAGAGTGAGCTGTTCCTCACCGGCGTTGATGACGACGAACCGCCGGGTCATGGAGGTTTGATCACCCAGGCTGCCGAAGTCCGTGTGGTCGAAGAGGCTCGGGGTCTCGTCCGACGCATCGATCCCCACTCCGTTGCCCTCGACGGAGAGACCGGCGGGGCGAGCGCGAGGCGCGGCCGACGTGACCAGGATCGCCAGCGTCTCGCTGTCGGTCTCCTTGCCGCTGCCGACAGTGAGCCGGACCTCGTAGAGGCCAGGCGTGTCGAACGTGTGCTCGCAGTCCTTGCCCTCGTGCAGCTTGGCGGGTGGCGTGGCCTTGCGATTCAGCGCTGGCTTGTAGACGTCCCAGGTGGGCTTTGCCTTCATCCGCGGCACGATCGACTTCCTGGCGGAGAAGTGGACCTTCAGGGGCGCCTTGCCCACGAGCTTGTCGGCAGTGATCTGAGCCAGCAGTCGCGGCTTGCCGACGTGGATCTGGATCTGCTTGCCCGCGTAGCTGTTGCCGCTGGTGCCGTCCGACGCGATTATCGTCACGGTCCTGCTGCCAGCGGGTTCGTGCCGCGGACACTTCCAGGTGAAGGTCCCGCCCTTGATCTCGCCCACCTCGCCGGCCCGCTTGTAGAAGCGGACCGCGAAGCCCTCGGGATCGACGGCCTCCAGCGGAATCTGGATCGTCTTGCCGGGCCTGACGTACTGGTCCTGCAGGTCGAGCAGGACCGGGCGCCGATTGCCCGGCGCGAGGTCGAACTTGTAGCCATCGGGGCTGGCGCCGTTGGGCGGGATCTCGCCCTTCTTCCGGTAGATCGTGAGCAGGGCCGGATTGCTGTCGTAACGACCGTTGTTCGCGATCAGGGCGAGGACCGTGCGCCCCTCGGGCAAGGCGTCATCCCAGGGAACCGTGACCAGATACTCCCCCGGCTTTCTCCCGTCCCCAAGGCGAAGCGCTCGGCTGCCGTAGAGGAGCTTGAAGCGCAGGGTGAGAGGCAGACCCTGCAGGTCGTAGCTCTTGTTCGTCGAGAGCCGGACCTTCACTGTCTCGCCCTTCTCCTGGATGACAACTGCCGCCTTCAACAGCCCGTAGCGCTTGCTGCCACCCGCGACCTCCAGGATCTCGAAGCAGGCCTCGGGCAGGGCCACGTCCATGGAACGGGCGATCGCGATCATCCGGCGCATGTGTTCCAGGTCGTCGTACTGGTGGAAGGGCAGGCACATGTCGCCCCGGTCGATTCCCGCCGCCGAGTACTTCTCGGGGTAGAGCCGCCGATCACCGACCGACTTGTAGCAGATGCGGTGCCTGAGCTCGTGGTCGTAGGGAACGTCGTAGGGCAGGGCTGCCTTCCACGTGTAGAGCATCGCCGCGGGATAGAGACCGTTGCGCTTGAGCAGCAGCTTGGTCTTCGGCGGCAGGTAACCACCGGCCACGATCATCTTGGTGATGGCCATCGTCTCGCTGTTGGACGAGCCCATGGAGTTGAACAGGGTGGGGCTGTGCGCGACGTAGAGGTCGCTCGTCTGTTCGGGGTTCTGGTCGACGAAGGACGCGTGAGCGGGTGAGCAGACGAGGAGATCGGCAAAGTAGAGCTTCTCGTAGCTCTCGGTCATCCTCAGTTCGTAGCCGTTGGTGATCGTGTGGGCCATCCCCGTGGTGCTCTGGTGGATGAAGTTGACCCCACACCGCGTCATCTCGCTCTTCCGCACGTCGACGAAGTGGATGATCTGATCGCGGATCGCGATCTTGCTCTTGTCCACGCCGCGCCAACTGGCCCGCACGTAGCCGTGCAGGCCCGACCAGCTGCTGTAGACGTCATCCCAGATCCCCGCGAACTCCTGGCTCGGTGTCTTGGAGGCTCGGTACTGCACGAGGGGATCGCCGGACCTCTTCGGCAGGACGGGATAGATGCGCTTGTCTCGTGGCGGTGCGCTCAGGTCGATCTGCGTGGCCACGTCCTGCTTACCTTCGTGCTTCATCGAGGCCACACCCTTGACGCTCGTCTCGTCGTCCCGCCAGACCTTCCAGGTGGTGTTCTGGAAGTACGGATTGTGGATGGCGGACTTCGTTCCGGCGCTGCTCCCCTCCTGCACGGCGGCGAGAGCCAGCGAAGGGAGACAGAGCGGGGCGAGGAGGGCGGACAGGAGTTTCGCTGTGCGCATGACGGGTCGAGCGCGGGCATCACCCAGGCGGGATGCGTTCCAGCCTACGCGCGGAGGCCATGGCTTGCGAACACTGCGCCTGTGGACGGTCACCGATGTCGCAGCTTCCGCGGCGGGCGCGCACCGCATTACGGCCACCTGCCTTTTGACACCTTCATGCTACATTCGCCCCAGCTTCGACTACGCCGTAGTGTGCGGCTTCCCCTCACCTTCCCCTCACGGCTGGACGGTTCGTCCGCCACCCTGTGCCCTGGATCTAGCCATGCCAACGCGCCTCGATCTTGCCACCCTCGACCTCATGGATGCCCTCGATCTCGCGGTGCTCATCGAGGCCGAGGCCTACGATCGCTACTGCATGTTCGCCGCCCAACTCGGTCCCCGCTA
>QJVU01000200.1 GCA_003235605.1 Planctomycetota bacterium
GGTGCCCTGATCGTCCCAACGATAGACATAGCCTGCCCAGCCGGCGGCTTCTTGGATCAGGACCCGGGTTTCCAGGCGGATCGCCGTGGAGGGCGCGCCCACGGTGGTCTCCAGTTCGAAGTGCTGCACCAGCACCGCTCCGCTCGGGAACTGCCACGTGCCGGTCGGACTGAAGGTGATCTTGCTGCCGGGGCCCTGGGGCTGGGGCATTGCGATCCAATGCTGCACGTGGGCGCCGTCCGTCCAGGCCGGCTCCTCGATCTCGTAGGGCAGCAGGTTCGGGTCCGGGATCAGGGCCTTGGTGTCCACGAACAGGCCGGTCTCCGAGAGCTTCAGGGGGAAGGGCGGATCGGTGGGGGTGGTGCGCTCCGTGAACCGGTAGATGGCACCGCTCAGGGACACCACGTAGACCTCCCCGTCCCGGTCTTCGCCGAAGGAGGACGGGCTGCTGACGTTGCCGATCAGCGTTGTTGCGGTCTTGCCGCCGCTGCGGATCAGCGCCCAGATGTTGCTGGTGGCGTAGTCGGCCACGAGGTAGGCGCCCCGCAGGGAAGGGTTCTTGCTCCCGCGGTAGACATAGCCCCCGGTGATGCTGCGGCCGGCGTTGCGGTCGTAGTCCCAGATCGGCTTGACGTCCCCCAGGTTGCCAGGCGCTCCGGACCGGTAGGTGTTGTTACCCTCGAACCAGTTCCAGCCGTAGTTGCCGCCCTTGACGATGACGTCCACCTCTTCCCGGGCGTTCTGGCCGACGTCCCCGCACCACAGGTCGCCGGTGTTCCGGTCGAAGGAGAACCGCCAGGGGTTCCTGAGCCCCCAGGCCCAGATCTCTCCCCTGGCCCCGGTGGTGTTCACGAACGGGTTGTCCGGGGGGATGCCGTAGCTCAGGTTGCCGGTCTTGCCGTGGGGATCGATACGGCAGATCGATCCCAGCAGGGTGCCCAGGTTCTGGCCGTTGCCCTGGGGATCGCCGCCGCTGCCGCCATCGCCGAAACCGATGTAGAGCATGTTGTCGGGTCCGAAGGCCAGCATGCCGCCGTTGTGGTTGCTGTAGGGCTGGCTCTGGGTCAGCAGGATCGTCTCGCTGTTGGGGTTGGCCTTGTTGGGGTCGTTGCTGCTCACCGACCACCGGGACACCACGGAGCGGCGGGTGCCGCTGGGGGCGGTGTAGTACAGGTAGAAGTAGCCGTTCTTCTTGTAGTCCGGGTCGAAGGCCAGGCCCAGGAGCCCCTGCTCGCCGCCGGCGGCCGTGCTCACGTTCAGGAACAGGCTGCGCTGGGCGGTGGTGACGCTGTCGCTGTTGGGGAACACGTAGATGTTGGCGCCGCTGACACTGCTGCCCTGCTCCACGACGAAGATCCGGTCGGTGCCGTCCGGCGGATAGGTCAGGAACAGCGGCCGGGAGAACGACAGGTTCGAAAACGCCCGCACCACGTTCATGGTCCCGGGGTTGGGACCGCTGAGGGGGAACTTGAGCCCCTTGACGTAGGGATAGGGCGGCAGGGTCAGGCGCGGCAGCGGCTGGGCAGTGCTGTTCTCGCTGGCCTCACCCGCCAGGCCGTCCTCCGCCGTGCCGCTCTTGGAGCCACAGGCAGCAAGGGACCACACCAGGGCCACACAGACCAGGAAAGGAAACACGTGGTGCTTAAGGACGCTCATGGGATTGCCGGTCAGGGGCAGCCTCCACCCCGTGTGGAGGGGGGTTCTGGATTCCGTCCGGTGCAAGTGTAGAGGAGCGCGTCGAGAGGCGCCAAGCGGGTCGGCAAGAAACCCCTACCGGACCGGGGCGCGCATCCAGCGCAGGATCTCGCGGATGCGCGGCGGCTTCCCCGTCATCAGCACGCCGGTGCGGAACACCTTGCCCGCGCCGCGGAAGAACAGCCACAGGGTCACGAGGATCACCGCCGAGCTGGCGATGTACTCCCAGGCATCGGGCGGCCCGCCGGCGCGGTTCATCATCGTGAAGGGCGTGTAGAGGGGGATGTAGGTCATGATCCGGGCGACGGTCCCGTTCGGGTCCATGGCAATGGGGAACATCGTCGCCAGGGGCACGATCAGCAGGAAGATCACCGGCTGCATCAGGTTCTGGGCCTCCTTGAGGCTGTTGCAGACCGAGCCGATCGCGACCAGCAGCGAGGCGTACATCAGGTAGCCGGTGAGGAAGTAGCCCAGGAAGGAGGCCGCGTAGACCGGGTTTCCGACAATCTGGTTCAACCCCAGTTCCGCGATCTTGGCGGACCCGTCCTGGAACAGGTGCGGCGCCAGCTTGATGCCCAGGAACGCGAACAGGCCCCAGGATCCCAGGACCGTCATGCCGGTGATGGCGATGCCGTAGATCTTGCCGTGCATCAGCTGACTGGCCGAGACCGAAGAAAGCAGCACCTCGATGATGCGGTTGGACTTCTCCTCGACGGTGTTGGTGAGGAGCATCTGGGCGGCGATGAAGACCCCGAGCCAGAGGATGTACACGAACAGGATCGGGGCGTACTTGAGGGTCTTGTCCGCCGTTTCGACCTTCTTCTCCTCGCCGGTCTCGGAGACCTGCCTTTCCTCGAAGGTGAAGTGCTGGTTGATCGCGGCGACGTCTGTCTGCTGCAAGCCCTTCTCTTCCGTCAACCGGGCGATGTTCTTCTCGCGGAGCACGTCGGTGGCCTTGTCCGAGTACCACTTCCGGAGCTTGAAATCCGTGACGTTGTTGGAGACGTACTTGCCCTTGCCGTCCTTGACCGGTTCGGGGGGAATCACGAAGTAGGCGAAGATCTCCCCGCTGTTCAGCTTCCTTGCCAGGACCTGCTCCGCGTCGTCGCTGTCCTCCAGGAACGGTTTCTCCTCGTAGTCCTTCATGCTCAGGTCACTGGCGATGGACAGCAGCTTCTGGATCTTCTCCGGATCCCGTTGTGCCTCGTTCGCCCAAGTCGTCAGGACCTCCAGGACCTTGGGCGCTACCAGGAAGGCGGCAACCCCGCCCTGGTGCACGGACTTCGCCAGCTCTTCCAGATCGATCCCGGCCACCTCGAATCTCCGGAACAGTTCTTTGAGCGGATGGTCGTCGGCGAGCCCAGCGATCCTCTCTTCGAGTTGTCTCCTTATGTCGGCGGTGCTGTCGTTGTCACCCTTGGTCATGGCCCCGAACAGCTCGCTGAACACCGAGCTTGCCGCCTTTTGGCGGATTTCGTTCGAGAACCACTGCCCCTGGGAACGGTCCAGGACCATGTAGGTGCGCTTGTCGGTCTTCTCCGCCAGCAGGAACATCACCCCGTAGAACAGGATGATCCCGATGGGAGCCACCAGGATGCCGATCCAGAACGTCTTGGTCCGGAGGTTCTCGACGAACTCCCGCTGGGCGACCAGAAGGGTCTTATTCACTTGTCCTGCCTCCCACCGCCCGCACGAAGATCTCGTGCAAGGACGGCTCGCTGATGTCGAACTTGCGGATCGTCAGCCGGTCCACGATGGCGTGTAGGATCTCCTGGGGGTCGGTCCCGTCCCGCAGGAACAGCTCGGCGCTCTTGCCGGCGTCGTTGCACCGCTCCACCCCGGGCAGGCTGTGCAGGAACGAGCCGTCGCCGTCGTAGTCGATCTTGATGCCGTGATCCCCGGAGGCCCTGATCTCCCGCAGCGGACCGTCCAGCACCTTCTTGCCGTGGTTGATGAGGAAGATGTAGTCGCAGAGCTCCTCCGCCTGCGCCATCACGTGGGTGGAGAAGATCACCGTCCTGCCGCCCTGGGCCATCCTGCGGATCGTGTCCCGCATCAGCTCCATGTTGACGGGGTCCAGGCCCGAGAACGGCTCGTCCAGGATCACCAGCTCGGGATCGTGGATCAAGGTCCCCAACAGCTGCACCTTCTGGCCCATCCCCTTGGAGAGAGCCTCGCACTTGGTGTCCAGCCAGTCGCCCAGGCCGTACTCCTTCAGCAGGTTCTTCGCCTTCTCCTTGGCGAGGCCCCCTTCCATGCCCTTCAGCCGGCCGAAGTAGGCCACGATCTCGGCGGCGCGCATCTTCTTGTAGAGGCCCTTCTCCTCGGGGAGGTAGCCCAGCCGGTCCTTGATGTCCTCGGCGTTGGGGTGGCCGAGTACCTCGATCTCCCCCTCGTCGGGATAGAAGATGCTCATCACCATGCGGATCGTGGTGGTCTTGCCGGCGCCGTTGGGACCGATGAAGCCGTAGATCGAACCCGTGGGGATCTCCAGGGACAGGTTGTCCACTGCCACGAAGTCGCCGAAGCGCTTGGTCACGCCCCGGAGGACCAGTGCGTTCTTGTTTGGGTTGCTGTTCCCGGCTGCCATCAGGCCCGCCCTCCGCCGATCAACGCCAGCAACAGATCCTCCACGGTCCTGGGGTTCGACCGGCCCCTGGTCTCCCGCATCACCAGCCCCTTCAGCGCGTGGAGCGCCTTCGCCTTGCCACCGCGGTAGTCCTCCACCGCCTTCTGGTTCTCGTCGATCACCCTCTGGACGATGCTCTCGAGCTCAGTGGCATCGGAGATCTGCTCCAGGCCGAGGGCTCGGATCGCGGCCTGGGCATCGTCCTCGTGCTCGAGCATGTACTGGAACACCTTCCGCGCTGCGGACCGGTTCACGGCCCCCTGTTGCTGGGCAGTGATCAGGCCGGCCAGGCGCTCGGCTGGAATCGGAAAGCCGGGCATCCCGGCGCCGGTCTCGTTCAGCACCTGCATCACCTCGGTCATCATCCAGTTGCTCGCGGACTTGGCGTCGTCCACCGCCCTGGCCAGCGCCTCGAAGTAGTCCGCGACGTCCCGGTCGGCGAGCAACACGCCCACGTCGTAGTCCGGCAGGGAGTACTCCTTCTCGAACCGCTCCTGCCGGGCTGCCGGGAGCTCCGGCATCTCGGCGCGGACCTGCTCCACCAGCTCGGCCGGGATCTCCACCGGCGGCAGGTCCGGCTCCGGGAAGTAGCGGTAGTCCTGGGCCGATTCCTTGGTGCGCATGGTGGCGGTCTCCCCCTTCTCGTCGTTCCAGAGGCGGGTCTCCTGCTCCACGGTGCCGCCGTGGGCCAGCACCGCGGTCTGGCGGCGCACCTCGTATTCCAGCGCCCGCTGCACCATCTTGAAGGAGTTGAGGTTCTTGATCTCCACCTTGGTACCCAGCTCCGTACTGCCCTCGGGACGCACGGAGATGTTGGCGTCACAGCGCAGGGAACCCTTCTCCATGTCGCAGTCGGAGACCCGCGCGTACTGGAGGATCTGCTTCAGATTCACCAGAAACTGGTGAGCATCGACGGGCGAGCGCAGGTCGGGCTTCCCGACGATCTCGATCAAGGCGGATCCCGCCCGGTTCAGATCCACCAGGCTGCCGCCCTCGGTGTGGATGTTCTTGCCGGCGTCCTCCTCCAGGTGGATGCGCTCCAGCGCCGAGAACCGCCCCTCTCCGATGGGCACCCGGCCGCCAGTGCAGTAGGGCTCTTCGTACTGGCTGATCTGGTAGCCCTTCGGCAGGTCCGGGTAGAAGTAGTTCTTGCGGTCGAAGCGGGTGTGGCGGTGGACCCTGCCCTCCAGGGCCAGGGCGGCGCGGATCCCCACGCGCACCGCGGCCTCGTTCAGGCGCGGCAGGACCCCGGGGAGACCCAGGTCGATAACCGAGACCCGGGTGTTGGGCTCGCCTCCAAAGGCGTACTCGGCGGGGGAGAACAGCTTGGTGTGCAGCCCCAGCTGGACGTGCACCTCCAGGCCGATGACGGTCTCGTAGCGGTCGCTCACAGGTCCGGCTCCCGCTGGTGGTGGGTGGTGGCGGCCTGGTAGGCGGTTGCGAGGTGGAGGATCTTCTCTTCGCCGAGGACGGGTCCCAGGATCTGCAGACCGGCGGGGAGCCCGTTCTTCGTGAACCCACTGGGGATCGAGATCCCGGGGATCCCCGCCAGGTTCGCGGGCGCTGTGAGGACGTCACAGAGGTACATCGCCAGGGGATCCTCGAGCTTCTCGCCGGCCAGGAAGGCGGGGATCGGCGAGGTGGGGGTGACCAGGACATCGCAGGTCTCGAACGCCTTCTCGAAGTCCTGGCGGATCAGCGTGCGCACCTTGGTGGCCTTCAGGTAGAAGGCGTCGTAGTAGCCGCTCTGGAGGCAGAAGGACCCCAGGAGGATGCGCAGCTTGACCTCGTCGCCAAAACCTGCGCCGCGGGTATCCCGGTACATGGACTCCAGGTCCTTGTCGCCGGAGAGGCGCAGACCGTAGCGGACGCCGTCGTAGCGGGCGAGGTTCGACGAGGCCTCGGCAGTACAGATCAGGTAGTAGGCGGGGATCGCGTAGCGGGTGTGGGGAAGGCTGACCGGTGTGAGCCCTGCGCCCAGGTGCTCCAGCTGGGTCAGCGCCTCCCGGGTCAGGGACTCGATCTCCGGATCCAGTCCCTCGGCAAAGTACTCCGCGGGCACGCCGATCCTAAGGCCCGCAAGGTCGCGTCCCGAGGACCCCAGATAGTCGGGTACCGGCGCATCCAGGGAGGTGCTGTCGTGAGGATCCACGCCGGCCAGCACCCCCAGGAGCAGGGCCAGGTCCGTTGCATCGTGCGCGAACGTCGCGACGTGGTCGAGGCTGCTGGCAAAGGCCACGAGGCCGAAACGGGAGATGCGGCC
>QJVU01000539.1 GCA_003235605.1 Planctomycetota bacterium
GGGAGTTCGCGCCAGGGATCCACTCGATCCTGATCGATCCCAGCGATTCGAATCGCGTGCTGGTCGGGGTCTCCACCGCCGGCGTTCTCGCGACCACGGACGGCGGCAAGACCTGGCAGAGCCGCAACAAGGGCCTGCTCATGGACTATCTGCCGGACCCCACCGCCGAGTGGGGGCACGACCCGCACTATGTGGCCCTGTGTCCAGGGCAGCCCGATCACATCTGGCAGCAGAACCACTGTGGCGTGTTCTATAGCTCGGATGGGGCCGCGACCTGGCGAAAGGTCAGCAAGCCCGACGACGGGGTGCACTTCGGATTCCCGGTTGCGGTCGATGCAGCGGACGGAAGGGTAGCGTGGTTGGTACCGGGCAAGGCCGACATGCAACGCATGGCGATCGATGGCGGCCTGTTTGTTGCGAGGACCCAAGACGGCGGCGAGACATGGGAGCAGCTGCGCGAGGGACTGCCGCAAGAGAACGCCTTTGACGTGATCTATCGCCACGCACTGGCCAACAGCCACGATCGGCTGGCGTTTGGAAGCACCACGGGGAACCTCTACGTCAGTGAGGACCGTGGCGAGAGCTGGTGGACAGTGGCCAACAACCTGCCACCGATCTACAGCGTTCGCTTCGCCTAGCCGTCCCGCTTCCCCGGAAACGGCGTGCCCTAGGCCATGCGCCGGCCTCGGTGGATGCGCCGCACCGCCGCCACCGTATCGGCCTGGTCCGCGGCCTTGTCGCCCCGGTAGCGCTTCACGCGGGCGAAGCGGAGCGCCATGCCAGCAGGATAGTGCGGGCTCCCCTGTACTCCATCGAACGCCACCTCCACCACCAGTTCCGGCCGCACCCAGACCACGTGCTGGTCCCTGGACACCTCGAGCTCCTGGAGCCTTGCGGTCTGCCAGGCCAGCATCTCGTCCGTCAGGCCCTTGAAGGTCTTGCCCAGCATGACGAACCCGTCCCCGCCGGGGTCGCGGGCCCCCAGGTGCAGGTTGCTCAGCCAACCCTGGCGCCGTCCGCTGCCCCACTCCGCCGCCAACACCACCAGGTCCAGGGTGTGGGATGGCTTGACCTTGAGCCAGCCTCCGCCCCTGCGGCCCGCTTCGTAGACGGCATCGGAGGACTTCGCCATGATCCCTTCGTGGCCTCGCTCCAAGGCGCTGGCCAGGAACGCATCGGCCGCAGCAGAGGCGTCCGCCCCGTGGATCTCCAGGCGCGGCACGACGAGTTCAGGTGGGAGGACCTCGGAGACGAGTCCGATGCGCTGCCCAGCCCCGAGGTCGATCAGGTCTTGACCGTCGAGGTGCAGAACATCGAAGAAGAAGGGAACGATCGGAATCTGCGCGCGCAGGCGATCGACGTCCAGGCGACGTCCGAACCGGCGCATCGTCACCTGGAAGGGCCGCGGCCGGCCATCGGCATCCATGGCAATGGTCTCGCCGTCCAGGACCAGGCGTTCCGCTGGCAGCCTGCGCACCGCTTCCACGATCTCGGGGACGGCGGTGGTCACGTCGTTGAGTCGCCGCGTATAGACGGCAATCCTGTCGCCATCGCGGTGGACCTGGATGCGGGCTCCGTCGAGCTTCCACTCGAGAAAGGCGTGGTCGAGCTTGCGCAGGGCCTCATCGAGGTCCCCGGCAGTCTGGGCCAGCATCGGCTGAACAGGCCGGAACAGCTCCAGGGAAAACCGGCCGAGGCCCGCGCTGCCGGCGGTCAGGGCAGCTGCAGCGACCGCGCCCATATCCCCACTCAACATCGCCGCCCGCCGCACGAGGGGCCGTGCCACGTCCGCGGCGCGGGCTATGCCCTCGAGCACAACGCCCTCCAGGGCACCCTGTCGCAGCTCTCCGACCAGAAACCGCCCGAGGAACCTCTGCTCGGCGGCCGTCGCCCGAGCCAGCAGTTCCCTCAGGACCTGTTGCCGCGATGCCTTGGAGCCCGGGCCCTGGCGCTCCTTGATCTCCGACAACGCCGCGTCCACCTGGAGGATCGCCAGCACCGGCTCGCTGACTGGCTGCGCCGACACCTCGCGGAGCGTCCGGTAACCGAGTCCGATCTTGCCCTGTCGTGGCGCACCCGACAGGAACGCAACCGCGGGCGCCAGCTCTTCCGGTTCGAGGCGCCGGAGGCATTCGGCGATGCAGTCAACCTTGGCCTTGCGAGAGCGGGTTTCCGCCACGCGGCCGGAGGTCTCGACGACGAGAACAAAGCGGGTCACGGTTCCGATGGCGGATTCTAGCCGTAGGCAGGACGCGTACCTTGACTCCTTGTTGACGTTGGCAGCGGCCGTCCGCCAGGCCGTCGATCGCAAGCACCGGCAACGGCAGTCGTGTCTACCTGGCGAGCCTCACGCCAGCGAACATCCAGCGCTGGTGCGGATAATAGAAGTTGCGATAGGTCCGTCTCATGTGACTCTCCGGCGTGACGCAGGAGCCACCGCGCAGGACCATCTGGTTGACCATGAACTTGCCGTTGTACTCGCCAAGGGACCCTGCGAAGGGTTCGTAGCCGGGGTACGGGGCGTAGGAACTCGAGGTCCACTCCCAGACGTCTCCGAACAGCTGTGCGAGCTGGCCCCTCGTGGAGGAGCCTAGCGGCTGCGGGTGGAAGTCAGCAGACTCGAGGAACGTCCCGGCTATCTCATGTCCCCGCGCGGCGTGCTCCCATTCGAACTCGGTGGGAAGACGGCAGCCCGCCCATCTAGCGAAGGCATCGGCTTCGTAGTAGCTGACGTGACAGACCGGCTCCTGTGGGTCCACAGGCCGGAGACCGCCGAGAGTCATGACCTGCCAACTGTCGTCGCCTTCGCGGCTGCCGCCGCCGTCATTGCCGGCCTGCCAGTAGAGCGGTGCGCGCCAACCTTCGCGCTGCACGCGCTCCCAACCATCGGCTAGCCACAGCTCGGGGCGCTCGTATCCCCCCTCCTGCATGAACGCCTGGTACTCCTCCGCGGTCGTGAGCCTCACCGCGAGCTCGAACGGCTCGAGGAAAACCGTGTGCCTCGGCTTCTCGTTGTCGAACGCAAACTCGTTGCTGGATGAGCCCACCTCGACCTGGCCACCCTCATGAGGAGTCCAAGTCATCGCTGTGCCGGCTGGGTCGCCACGGCGCGGGGCGCTGTAGTACGTCGGGCGGAGTGGGTTCCGAGCAAACACGTTCTTGATGTCCATGAGCAGCAACTCCTGGTGCTGCTGCTCGTGCTGCAATCCGACTGCAACGACAGGAGTGATGCTCTCCAGGACCTCGTCCGAGCCTCCTGCAACGAGGTCGGTGATGGCCTCGTCCACGTGCTGGCGATACGCACGCACCTCCTCCACAGTCGGTCGCGATAGAAGACCGCGTCCATCTCGGGGGTACGGATCTCCTATCGATTGATAGTAGGAGTTGAATAGAGCGTGGTAGCGATCATCGAAGGGTGCGTACGAGCTCCTGCTCCGCGCAAGCACGAACGCCTCGAAGAACCAGGTGACGTGGGCCAGATGCCACTTCGTCGGGCTGACGTCGGGCATCGTCTGGACAACCATGTCCTCGGGCTCGAGCGGCTCGCACAACGCCATGGTGGTTGCGCGCACCTTTCCGTAGCTGCGGAGCAGCTCGTCGCGCCCCTGCGTTCTCTTCTGAGAGATCGTCGTGGTGTTGAAGCTCGCCATTGAGATAGTCTGCACGTTTGTGCTCCCAGGTCCAGGAGATCAGCATGCAAGCCCAGGTCTTTCAGATTCCACGTTGCATGAACCGTGGTCCGACCGGGCTCGCCTTCTGCGAGAAGGGCAGGCCCAGCGGATCGGCCACGCGCAGGCACCGTGAGCTGCTCGAAAGGGGCACATGATCGAGTTCCAGGGCGTGCAGAAGACGTTCCCGGACCCACACGGCAACAGGGAAGGAATCCACGCTGTCAAGCATCTCGATTTGACCGTGCATGACGGCGAAACCCACTGCCTCATCGGCACGAGCGGGTGCGGAAAGACCACGACCCTGAGGATGGTCAACCGTCTGGAGGAGCCGACACGAGGCTGCATCTTGCTGGGTGGAGAGGCCATCGCCGACCTGGACATCATCCGATTGCGACGCAGGATCGGCTACGTGATCCAGACTGGTGGCCTGTTTCCCCACATGACGGTAACCAGGAACGTGGGCATCATGTGTGAGCTCGAGGGCTGGAGCAGGGACAAGATCCGGGAGCGGGTGAGCGAGCTGTTGCGCCTGGTGAACCTGCCCGCCGAGGAGTTTGCCGGTCGCTACCCGGCCGACCTCTCGGGGGGACAGCGGCAGCGTGTGGGAGTCGCTCGGGCCTTGGCACTGGACCCCGGCCACCTGCTCATGGACGAACCCTTCGGCGCCCTGGACCCGATCACCCGGACGCAGATACACGACGAGTTTCAGCAGCTCACGAAGGAGGTTCACAAGACCATACTGCTGGTCACCCATGACCTGGGTGAGGCATTCAAGCTGGGAGACAGGATCTCCTTGATGCATGAGGGCTCCCTGGTGCAGACGGGGACAGCAGACGATCTGAAGAACAGACCAGCGTCCTCCCTTGTGGAACAGTTCCTTGCGGGTCATCCGGACGTGGGAGGAGACCAACATGGCAATGTCTAGGGCGTTTGCCGTTGTCTCGGCCTGTGTCCTGGCCGCCTGCTCCACCGCCGCTCAGAGCGACAGGGCGATCTGCGTGGGTAGCAAGAACTTCACGGAATCGTGCATCCTGGCGGAGCTCATGGCACAGATGATCGAGGCTCACACCCAGATCCCGGTGAAGAGGCGGTTCAGCCTGGTAGGAACCAAGATCTGCTGGGCGGCGCTGCGGGACGGAAAGATCGACCTCTACGCCGACTACACCGGCACCGGGTGGGCGATCATCCTGAAGGAGCAGGGCAAGATCGCCGATCCACTCGAGGCGTTCCTCCACGTGCGCCGGCGGTTCCACGAGGAGTACTCGATCCGATGGCTGGACCCGTTTGGCCTCAACAACACCTACGCCCTGGCAATGGACGAGGCCAAGGCCAAAGAGCTCGGTGTCGCCTGCATCTCGGACCTGCTGCCCCACGCCAAGAACCTGCGGGCCGGGTTCAGCATGGAGTTCATGAACCGCGCAGACGGGTATCCTGGCCTGGCAAAGGCATATGGCCTGGAGCTGGGGAGCGTCCGCGGCCTCGAGCACGGTCTTGCCTACACGGCGATCCGCTCCGGGAACATCGACCTCATAGATGCCTACAGCACCGACGGCAAGCTGCTTCGCTACCATCTGCGGGTCCTGAGAGACGACCGTCACTTCTTCCCACCCTACAACGCCGCCCCGGTCGTCAGGGAAGACACGTTGCGGGCACACCCGGAGCTCGAGGCCGTGCTGCAGCGACTCGCGTTCCGCCTTCCGGACCACGTCATGCAGGACCTCAACCATGCGGTCGAAGCCCAGGGACAGACCTTCGCAGCTGTCGCTCGGACCTTCCTGGAGAGCGAGGGTCTGGTCAGCAAGGACATCGGGAGCACACCGCCAGCTGCCGTCGCGCGACCGGGTTTCTTCCAAGTCATGGGTCAGCGCGCCGGGAAGACCCTGGAGTTGACCATCCAGCACATCGGTTTGACCGTGATTGCAGTCCTGTTGGCCGCGTTCTTCGCGATCCCAATGGGTATCGCAATCACCAGGCACCAGAGGCTTCGGCAGATCGCTCTGGGAGCAGCAGGAGTCGTGCAGACGATTCCGAGCCTCGCGCTCCTTGCGTTCATGATCCCTCTTCTGGGCCTGGGCATCGAGGCTGCCATCGCCGCATTGTTCCTCTACGCGGTGCTGCCAATCCTCAGGAACACCTACACTGGAATCATCGAGGTGGATCCGGACCTTCTGGATGCAGCTCGCGGCATGGGCATGCGCCCCGGGCAGGTCCTCACCCGCGTGCAGCTGCCCCTGGCAATGCGCACGATAATGGCGGGCATCCGGACCTCGACGGTCATCAGCATTGGTGTGGCCACTCTGGCGGCTTTCATCGGTGCAGGAGGCCTGGGCGAGCCCATCCTCACAGGCCTCTCTCTGGACGATGCGAACCTCATCCTCACCGGGGCGATCCCCGCGGCGGTCCTGGCAATCCTCGCCGACGTGGGTCTCGGCCTCCTGGAGCTCATCCTGCAGCCACGGACCCAGTCGGGCCCGGCGCAGTAGCATCCCGCAGCAGATCCCCGATCCCGCCTCGTGGCAGGTCCGGTCCAGGGTCGGTCAAGGGCCTCGGCGCGCGGTCATGGAACAACACGCCGACCATGTTGGAGGCCATTCTGTCGAACGGATAGTAGGTGTGAACGAACTCGTGTCCGGTCCCGGAAATGCGATCCCGCAGTCCGTCCTGTGCCAGGTAGAAGCGGATCTGGTCGAGAGCTTCCTCCTTGCTCCGGTACCAGACAAGGTGCTTGTGGTTGGCGAAGATCAACTCCAGGCCGGGAACATAGCGCGTGATGAGAAAGCCCCCGCAGCCGAGTACGAACCATGTCCGGTTCGAGAAGTACAGCTCCTTGTCGGCAGTCTTGTCGATGCCAATGACTACCTTCGAGCTTGCGCAAACACGGGAGAACTGATCGACCCCGATAC
>QJVU01000215.1 GCA_003235605.1 Planctomycetota bacterium
GGCGCGAGCCCGGTTGCACCCGAACCGGGGAGCGTCATCCGCACTGCCACACCGCGGGAGCTCCCTTCCTCGCGTGCGTCCTCCAGGGTGAAGGTCCAGCCGTCGTTCAGGAGGAACACGGTCATCGCGCCGCAGCGCGCGACGTACGCCGCGCTGTGTTTCCACTGTCCGAGATTCGGCTCGAACACGACCGGGCGGGTGGATCGCCCCCCCGGGGTTTCCGGTCCGGGCCGCGGGGGCGAGCCCTTGGGGGCTGCACCGGCACCGTCGGAAGATCGCGAGACCGGCAGGAGCGCGACCAGCAGTGCGGCGACCAGCACCCCGCTCGCCGTCGGGATGGATCGCTTCGGTTCGGGTGCACGGCGGGCGGGGATCGGTTTGTCGGTGCGCATTGGTAGCGAAGGTGGTCGAGTCGCGACGAAGCACCCGACAGGGTAGACGAATCCGGCTCGAGCGGGAAGCGGGTGGGCATCGCAGGGGATCTCGTCGACGCCAGGCGCCGATCCGAAGCGCTGGCGCGATGGACCGGTCGGCTTCCGGGCAGGGAGTTGCACAGCCCTGGCGCACGTAGCACGTCGTGCGTGGCTCGCGGCCGGGTGCCGGAGGGATCCCGTGGTCCTTCAGTGTCTTTTGCGATCGTGGACCGGGCTACCCGATGGCTGAGCTTCTTCAGCTCGCCCTGGATAATCCGGCAGTATCCCCAGCTCGAGTTGTCGGTCGCCATGCGCACGATGAGCTTGCGGATCGCCTTCATGATCCCGGGGCGGCCGACTCTCTTGCGCAGAGAGGTCCACTTGGCTGCGATCAGCTGGCAGTGCCAGCGCAGGATCGTGTCGGGCGTAGCGATGGTCGCGAATCGTGCCAAGACCCGCCGGCCCAGGAGCCTCAGCAGCGCACCAAGACGTGGGCGGCGCTGAAACCGGGTCCGAGCGCCGTCAGCAGCGCCAGCTCCCCGGGATGATAGCGCGCCTCCGCGAGGAAGCGCTCGAGCACCATCATCACCGTCACCGCCGAGCAATTGCCATGATCCCGGAGCACCTCCTGCGAGAGGCGCAGCCTGTCCGAAGTCAGCCCCAGGGCATCCTGGTAGGCGCTCAGGACCTTCGCGCCGCCAGGATGGATCAACAGGTGCGCCACGTCCTCGAGGCCCAGCCCGTGCCTGTCAAGGAACGTCGACAGGCAGCCGCGCATCTCGTCGCGCACGATCTTCGGAATCCGCCGCGAGAACACCACCTGCATGCCGTGGTTGTGGAAGTTCCAGCCCATGACGTTGAGGGAGTCTGGCCACAGCCAGGTGCCGGTGGCGATCACCTCGAGACCCGGCATCTCCGTGGTACCGCTAACCAGCACCGTGGCGCTGACGCCATCCCCAAACAGCGCCATGGCGACGAAGTTGGCCCTTGACAGGTCATGCTGCTGGAAGGTTGTGCTGCACAACTCGACGTTCACCAGCAGCAGCGTCCTGCCGGGGTCGCCGCGCAGCAGCTGCGTTGCATGGAGCAGGCCGAAGGTGCCGCCTGCGCAGCCGAGGCCGAAGACCGGAGTACGCATGGTCGCGGCGCCAAAGCCCATGGCCCCGAGCAGCCGCGCATCCACCGTCGGCGTCGCCAGGCCGGTGCTGGAAATGAAGAGTAGATGATCGATGTCCGCCGGCGACAGGTCCCAGCGCATCAGAACCTTCTCGATCGCCGCGCGGGAGAGCGCCAGGGCCGACTCGACGTAGAGGTCGTTGCGGGTGGCCAGGTCTCGCTCTTGCCGATACCAGTCGATGGGCATGCAGATCTGTCGCTTCTCGATGCCAGCGTGGTCGAACACGCACAGCAACCGCTCGAGATCCTCGAGCTGGTCGAAGTGCTCCGCTGCAAACGCCTTGGCCTGCTTCTGGAGCAGCCGGTGGGGCGGCAGCGTGGTCGTCACCCCCACGATCTTGACCGGTGCGACGGTGCCGGCCCTGGTCGTAGGTGCAGGTGAGCTCGGCATGGGAACAGACGTTACCCGAGCGTGGTGCTCGGCGAACAGGGCTCCTGGCGCCAACCGGTTATCCCGGGTCGTTTTCCCGGGAGAAGCCAACGCCCACCCTGCTTCTGCCAAGCCTCTCTAGCCTTGGCCTAAACGTCGACGATGATCCTGGTGGTCTCGAGCCGCACGCTGTAGTGCCTGAGCGGGCGCCTGGCGGGGCCCTTCAGGTTCCTGCCTTCCAGATCGAACTCCGACCCGTGGCAGGGGCAGATGATGCGGTGGGAGTCGACGCCGTAGTCGACGTCACAACCCAGGTGCGTGCAGGTGGAACTGAGGGCAAAGTAGCGGCCCGCAGCGCGCACCAGCAGGACCTTCTTCTCGGTGTCCTTGTTTTGCAGGAGGACTGCGTTGTTGGGACCAGCTAGCTCATCGAACCGGGTCACCGGGATGGTCAGCGTCCCTCCGACCGGCACCAGGACAAGATCCGGCTTCCGCTTGGTCGCAAACAGCGCGCAACCGCAGGTTGAGACCGCAACAACCCCGAGACCCAGGCCTCCGACCAGGAACAGCCTTCGCGTCGGCCGTTGGCTCTGTGACTCGTCGTCAGCAAGAGGGTGGTGAGGAGTGTCGGCGTGTTTGTGCACGGTGATCGGTCGCTCGGTCCGCGTGCCCCGCCCGAGGGGGGAGCATCATAGCGGGCCCCAGTCTGCGACGCCGGCGGATTCGTCGGGAGATCTTCCCTCGTCCACCCGGGCTGCAGAAGGTTGGGCTCATCCAGGGGTCTGGCGTAGGTTTGCACGATGCGCGAAAACGACCCGAAGGAACAAGAGAACGCGGCCATGGCCGCGAAGCCAGGTTGGGTGGCTCCCTGGCTGACCCGCAACGTCATCCTTCTGGGAGTGGTGAGTCTCCTCACCGACACGGCCAGCGAGATGATCGTGCCGCTGCTCCCGCTGTTCCTGACGAGCACGCTCGGGGCGGGGGCACTGGCGTTGGGCTGGATCGAGGGGCTGGCTGACGCGACGGCCAGCCTGCTGAAGCTCCTGTCCGGACGCTGGGCCGATCGCCTGGGCCGGAACCGCCCCCTCGTGCTCGCCGGCTACACCATCTCCTCCTGTGTGCGGCCCTTCGTGGCTGCGGCGACAGCCGCCTGGCACGTGCTGGCCCTGCGCATGGCGGACCGGACAGGCAAGGGGCTGCGGACCAGCCCGCGCGACGCGCTGATCGCAGTGTCGGTCGCGGCGCGAAAACGCGGCTTGGCTTTCGGCTTCCACCGTGCGATGGACCATGCGGGGGCCGTGCTCGGCCCCCTCGTTGCCGCCGGCTTCCTGGCCTGCGTTTCCCAGGATCTGAGGCTGCTCTTCTGGCTGACGGCCATCCCGAGCGCCGCGGCAGTTCTGGTCGTATGGCTTGGTGTCAGGGAGACGGCCCCCGAGCAGGGAAGCGAGGAGAGGACAGAGAATCCCGGCCTCGCCGAAGTCTCTCCCGACCAGGGCGACCACGGACTCCTGCGCTTCCTCGTGCCCCTCGGCCTGTTCACGCTCGGCAACGCCAGCGACGTCTTTCTTCTGCTCAAGGCCGGTGGCACCCGTGCACCGCTCGCTACGTTGCCTCTCCTGTGGATGGGCCTGCACATCGTCAAGGCGGCGGCGTCTGTGCCCGGCGGAAGCCTCGCCGACCGTATCGGGCGGCGTCGGGTCATTGCCGCCGGCTGGGTGTCTTATGCGGCCGTCTATGCCGGCTTCGCCTTCGCCGAGAGTCCGCTGGCGATCGCCGGCCTGTTCCTGGCCTACGGCGTCTACCACGGGCTGACAGAGGCGGCCGAGAAGGCGCTGGTCTCAGAGCTCTCGCCGCCGCGGCGGCGGGGGGCCGCGTTCGGCTGGTACCACTTCACGCTTGGTATCCTGACCCTCGCGGCCAGCGTACTGTGTGGATTGATCTGGGAACTGGCCGGAAGCCGGGCCGCCTTCCTGACGAGCGCCGTGTTGGCCGTCGTGGCAGTCGCGGCGCTCGCGATCCTCCGGCCGGTGTCGAAGGCGAACGTCACGGTCTGACGCTGTCCGTCGAAATCTTCCCGGTTGCCGGAGCGTCCAGAGGGCGTACAGGGCTGCCGAGCCGTTCGTGTCGGTCATCTTCGGGAAAGCCTCGAGGATCGTTGGCACGGCGGCACCGGCCTCGCCTCCCATGCGCTGCAGGATCCTCAAGAGGGCGTTGGTCAGCACCTCCTGCTGTTCGTCGTCCCTGGCCTTCGGGATGGCTGCTGTCAGCGCCTTCGAGAGGAGCGGGACTGCCCGCCTGCCAAGGGAGAGCAACTCCGCCGCGCATGCCTTCCGGTCGGCTTCGTCACCTTCGGTCAGACCTCCAACCAGCACCTCCACCCACTTCGGATCAACCTTGCCGGCCCTGTCCACCTTCTGGCCCGCCGGCCGCGCAGTCTGCGCAGTTGCCGGCCAAGCGGCGCCAGCAAGCACGGCTGTAACACCCGATGGCTCCACGGGTTCTGCTGAGTAAAGAAGCTCCTCGAGGCTCCCGCGACCACTTCCAGTTGAGGCTATGCGAGGTATCATCCTCGGCATGAGCGGAGTTCGCGCCAGAGTGCAAAACGGTAGGCTCGTCGTGGATGAGCCGACGACCCTGCCCGAGGGAACGGTTCTTGACCTGGTGTGCGACGACGAAGGGGATGACCTCGACGATGACGAACGTCGAGCCCGCGACGCTGCGATTCTGGCCGGCTGGAAGCAGGCTCAGAGCGGTTCGGGTCGTCCCGCAAAGGACGTGCTCGACGACCTGCAGCGCCGGTGATGGAAGTCATCGTCGTTCCGGGAGCCGAGGCGCAGATCCGGACGATCGACGACTGGTGGCGGGAGAACCGCACCGCGGCTCCGGAGCTGTTCGTCCAGGAGTTGGCCGCCGCCGTCGCCTTGATCCAGTCGTCGCCGCAAATCGGCCGACAGCGCCCGACATCCGGGCCTCCCTGGCCTGCGTCGAGTATTGCTTCGAGCCACACGCTACCATCTCTACTACGTGCCTGATGACAGCGGCGACCGGCTGTTCGTGCTCGCGGTTTGGAGCGCCGTTCGCGGCAGGCTCCCTCGTCTGCAGCCGCCGGAGTGACCCCCCGTTGGGACGGGGGACGACGCCGGCGTGTTATCGCTGGGCCCGGAAGGACCGGTCGGAACTCTCTTCGTAACCCCATCCGTTATGACCAGCGTTCGGCCCCCGCTACCAGTGCTGAGATGATCAGCTGACATGATCGCCCCTGGGCTAACAGCCTGGGGGCGATGGTGTGTACGGGGTGGGTGTAAGGGGGGGAGTCACGGGAAGATGTCGCGGTGGTCCGTGAGACGATGCTCTCGTCGTACTCTACGCTGGCCGGGACGTGCCGGGAGATCACGCCGACTTGGCGCCGAGATGCTCTCAAGCTCTCAGAGCGATTGGCGGGCTATGAGCCCGAGAGTACGAAAGAGGGGGGCGGTCGGAACGCTGGTCGTAACAGCCCACATGTCTAAGGCGTGTACGTTGTCGATCTAGGAAGGGGCGGGGCTGTCGCTCCCGACGAACCGGCTGAGGTCGAATTCACCCCGTCGCACGACGAGCGGGGGACCAGTCTTACCTCGCCTGGAGTTGTCCTCCCGGTGGTGTACACAGCCTCGTAGCTGCGCCACTCTTGCTCATCTGTGAAGGCGCAGGCCCGGCGGCGTGCCTGGCGACCGAGGATCCGGCGCCGCTCCGGGTTGCCGGCTAGCGCCCGGATCGTCCGAGCCAGCAGGTCAGGCCTCCGGACCGGAAGCAGCAGGCCGCCGCCATCGGCCAGGATGTGGGGGACTCCACCCACGGCGGTGGCAACCACTGGCTTGCCACAGGCCATTGCCTCCAAGAGGACCTTGGGTGCCGCCTCGTGGTCGGAGCACAACACAAGTACATCCAGCTCGCGCAGAAACGCAGGCATGTCGGTGATCCTCGAGACCAGGTGCACGTGGTGGAGTCCGTCGGCTAGGTCCGTGATCTCCGCCTGGGTGGGGCCTTGTCCCACGAGCACGAAGTGGGCCTGGTCCGGAGCGATGTGTTGGGCGGCGTGGATCAGATCCGCCTGTCGCTTGATGCGGTGCATCCGCCCGACATGTCCCACGAGCAATGCCGTCTTGGGGATGCCCAGACGCTGCCGCCAGGACCCCACCGGTCCGGTCGGCTCAAACGTATCCAGGTCCACCCCGTTCCAGATCACGCTGCACCGGCGTACCCAGCGACGCTCTACGAGCCTGGTGGCAAGCTCTTCGGAGACGGCGATGAGTCGATCGGCGCGCCGGGCGGCCCATCTGGTCAGCATGCGAGCACCATGGGTGTCATGGTCCGGCCAGGTGTGGAAGGTGCCCACGACGAGAGGTGGGCGCCGCTTCATCAAGCGGGCAGCGACGCAGGCGTAGAACACAGCGGTGTCGTTGTGAGCGTGCAAGATGTCGATCTGCTGCTTGTGGGCGAAGCCGGCCAGATACCTTGGGAAACGCCAGTCCAATCCGGGGCGGCGTGGCAGGAAGTGTGTTTCCAGCTTGCCGGGATCGAAGTCCACGTCGACGCTGCGGAACGGTGTATCGAAGAGCAAGAGACCGGCTTC
>QJVU01000670.1 GCA_003235605.1 Planctomycetota bacterium
ACATGCGGACCGGCGGGATGTAGCCCGCGCCAGCGCTCACATTCACGACCCGCGCCCGGCGCTGGCCGGTGAACAGGAAGGGGAAGCCAGACGAGCTCGCTCCCGGCGTCGTGTGCTGCCACTCCGCCGAGTAGTCCAGCATCATCGAGTACTCCTGGGAGTACTGGTGGCTGTAGACGTAGATCGTCTTGGCGTCCTCGCGGAACTGCAGGAGGTCCCGGTAGGCCATCCAGGGCTCGTAGTCCACGGCGTGCAGGTCGATGTAGCGGTCGGCGTAGCGCAGGATGGCGTCGTCGTCGTCCGAGCCCACGATCGAGTTCACGATCCTGCTGAAGTCGTTCCCCTCCATCAGCTGCCTGGCCCGGTTGATCATGTCCACCGGCGGGATGCCGTGGTTCGGGGCTGCCTGGTTCACGGCGAAGATGACGTGATCCTCCTGCAGGCCCATGATCAGGAGCATGGCGGCGTAGGCGACGGCCCGCTGGAGGTTCACGGGCCCCTGCTCGGTGCCGGGCGGCTCCTTCACAGCGCAGGTGGCGCCCTTGTCGAAGGCGTCGAAGTTCCCCAGGAGCTGGTTGAGCAGCAGCCAGATGGCAAACGACTCGAGGTTCATGAGGAACTCTTCCCAGGGGGAGAGTCCCTTGCCGCCAGTGCGAAGGAACTTCGTGATCTTGCGACCGTCCGTGAGGGTGTCGCCGGTCAGCTCGGTGGCGATCGCGAAGTCGATGCGCCGAGCGAGCTTCAGCTTCGTGTCGATTAGGTCCTTGTACAGGGTGAAGGAGATCTGGTTCTCGCCCTCCCCCTTGCGGCGGAGGGCCTCACGGACCTTGATGGCGTCCACGTCCACCGGCACGAACATCTTGGCAGCCCGCGGCTCCACGGCCTTGAGGAGAGCGGTGGCGCGGTTGATCTGGTAGCCGAAGCCGTCGTAGAGCTTCGTGAGCCGCTCGTCGGTGACTTCCCTGGGGCCGGCCTTGGAGCTGTCGTCCTCGGGGCGGCCGGCGAACGGCGCCTCCCTCAGGACACGGTCGCGGAGCTCCTCCTTGGGGCCCATGTAGAAGGGGTCGCCTGCAGTCATCGCGGGATGGTCCTCTGCACCATGCCCAGGGCACGCGTGGGCAGTCCGATGCGGCGCATCTTACCTCCCTGGTTCTGGACCGTCCTGCCTTCCACGATGTCCCTCACCTGACTGAGATCGCCCACGAACGTGTTCTGGACGATCTTGCCCTGCGCCTCGAGTGTACGGTTCGGCACCGTCTGCTGGAAGAGAGAAGCCTGCTGCGACGGAAGTTCCTGCTTCGTCAGGTAGGGCTTCATGGACTCCTCGACGCCAGGCACCAGCCCTTCCTGCTGGGGCTTGGGCATCCCGATCGGGACATTCGAGGTGTGGATCGTGGTCGTCCGGGTGGTCTCGCCGATCGAGGTGAAGTGGGTCGCCATGCCGATGGCAGCGAAGCCCAGCGCCATGAGCGTGTGCTCGTAGCCCTGGGAGTAGCGGGCCCGGCCCTCGGGGCTGTAGCCCTCGACCCGGAACTCGCGCATCTGCTGGACGAGACCGATGTCGAGGAAGGGGATCTCGGACTCGATGAGGGGCGCCGTCGTGTCCTCCTTCTTGGCGAAGAAGATCTTGTTCGCCGAGACCCACTGCGACAGGAGATCGACCATGAAGGGCTTGGCCGGCTTCTTGATGAACTCACCCTGCATGCCAGGACGGGGGTCCCGGATGTAGATCGGCTCGTTGCCGTGCACCGCGACCAGCTTCTTATGCAGGTCGAGGTTCAGGTTCATCTGGCGGTCGAGCAGCCACAGCTGCTCGAGCTGCATCTCGCCGAACCCCTGGTCGACGTAGATGTAGTCCGCGGCCCAGAGCTTGGCCATCTGCAGGACGGCGTGGACACCCTGGGTCTGCTGGAACTCGGCCTTGCGGATGACCTTCTTGTCGACCACCCGGTAGAAGGGATCCTGGTAGGTGGAGCCGTCCTCCATGGTGACGGTGCGGAAGCCGCGCTCGAGCACGATGATGTGCGTGCCGGTGTGCTTGTTCCAGTCGACACCGATGACGTAGTTCCAGGCCGGGTTGCGACGGACGGCCTTGTAGTCGAAGTCGCGGATGCAGCGGTCCAGGTACTTCTGGTTGAACACACCCTCGGTCGGCGTACCGAACTCCGCGAGGAACTCGCGGCTGAAGCCGCCATCCGAGTAGATCTCCTTCAGCATGCGCTCGACGTCGGGAGACCAGCGCGGGCTCTCGGCCGAGATGAAGTGGAACTCCTTGTACCGGAGGTTCTTGTTCCGGCACATGGTGTAGAGCTTCGTGCGGGCACCCGTCGGCGTGGAGGACATCCACACCGTCGTGTTCTTCTGCGAGGCCATGGTGGCCAGGACGGTCTCGATGTCCGAGTCGTCCATGTAGTCGATCTCGTCGAAGTAGATCGCGTCGGCGCCCTGACCACGCACCTTGTCAGACTTGGCGCCCGTCTTCCGGCCGGCCGAGAAGCCGCGGATGATCGTGCCGTTGTGGAGCTCGATCTCCCACGGCGACTTCGCAGACCGCTTGTAGGACGCCTTCAGCGCCGGCGACCTGTTCATGAGCGAGAGCAGGTCGTCGAAAATCTTCTTCACCTGCGCCTCGTACGGGCACAGGATCAGGATCTCGTACTTGTCCTTGCCGGACCCCTCCTTCGTGTACGCGCGCCACCAGATGTCGATGCACATGGCGTACGTCTTGCCGACACGACGGCCGGCACGAACGGCCTTCCACTGCGAGGAGCAGCGGAGCATCTCCGCCTGGTACCAGTCGGCCTCGACGTCCAGCTCCAGGGCCGCCCAGGAGACCGGATCCCAGGAGATCCGGAAGTACTGTCGGTCGTGCTCCGTGTCCGGAAGCACGCCCTCGTCTACCAGGCGGTCGAGGACCTCGTCGGTGTACTGCTTCATCAGCTCGGCGCGATCGCCGAAGCAGTGGATGGGCCAGCCGTTCTTGAACTCGGAGGCGTCGACGTTGCCCACGTTGATCAGGTGGGCGTAGTAGTTCTTGCACCGGGTGCAGAAGTGCTCTTCGGGCCCGAAGACCTGGTCGTCCTCACCCTCGACTTCGGCGTCGATGCGGGTGCCGATGGGCTTGTAGTCCCGCGCCTTGTAGTCGATCTCCGGGATGTAGTTGGTCTCGGAGTTGACCTCCTCCATCTCCCGAGGGTCCGTGAACGTCATCTGGGAGACCAGGGACGTAGGCGGACCCTGGTCCTGCTGCATGGATGCCATGGGCACCGCAGTCAGGTCGTCGGGGAAGGTCAGGTCGTCGCTCAACCGTGGGCCATGTGCAGGAAGCTGGCCTCGTTGCCGAGAGCGGCACGCGTGGACAGCTGGGTGTTGTGGATGGCCTGGATGGCCATCTGGCGCTGGGTCTGGGCCGACCGGGTGTCGACGAACCCTCCGCCCGTCTCGAGGTCACGATGCCACGGCACCTTGGGCTCCGGGGGCGTGTAGGCCTCGATCATGTCGTTGATGCCACGCATCAGCCCGATGCCAAGCTGGAGCATGGAGTAGGCGAAGAGACCGCGGGACGCGCCCTGCAGCATCCGGGAGATGCCGATGCGCCTGGCGGCCTGCGCCCCGAACCCCTGGGTCAGTCCCTTGTGGAAGAGCCGGCTGCGCTCCGTGATGCTCCTGACGGCGCTGGCCTCGGCGAGGGAGGCGCCAGGGCCGCCGAGCCCCTTACTGGGGATCGTGAAGGGCCGCTGTCCACCCAGAAAGTCCGACGGCCGGCCATGCAGGGCGAGGTTGCGCGCGGCGTCCGCAGCACCACCGAAGCGAGACCGGCTGGCCAGGTCCTTGAACCGAGACCAGGCGCCGGGCGTCATGCTCCGCTGGAGGGCCTTCTCGCTCGAGAGCAACGGGACGGCAAGGAAGTCCGTGGCAGCCCAGCCCACGGCCGTGTAGGGGCTCTCCACGATGCTGGTGAACCGACCATGGCGAGCAGACCCGTTGTCGTAGATGTCGTAGGGATTGCTCATGACTTCCTAGCCTTGATGTACATGTTGAAGCCGTGGGCCCTCATCGGGCCCTCGGCCTGCGGCTTCACGCACCGCAACTCTACTGTACCGTTCGCTTTCTCTTCGCTCTGGAGCGGCGAGTTGCAATACGGGCACGCCGTCGGGCGCGGTAGATCGCTTGTGCCTTCGCAATCAGCTGCCCGGTGATGGCCCGCTGCCTGTTCTGCTGCCCGTTCGTCCACAGCTTTCGCCTTCGCTTCAGTACCCCCACCAGATGCGAGGCCCAACGCTCCTCGTCTCCGGTGATTGCACGATGGTGTTGCGTACAGAGGGTGATCCCGTTGTTGAGATCGAAGAACAGATCCGGCCGCTTGCACCAGGGCTCGATGTGGTGCGCCTCGATGTGGCGAAACGGAAAAGTCCGCACACCCAGGCCACAACCCGGCCACTGACACCGCCAGTCGTCGCGTCGGTAGATCGTCTTGCGCCAGATCTGGACATCTCTACTGTTCCAGTGCGGACGGCCCCTTCTGGCCGTCTTCCTTGACTTGCGGCTTCCAGTGGGACGACGAGCTCCTCTTGCCACCCTTGGTCCTCTTGGCCATGGCTATCCCCTAGTACGGCATCACGCGGCTGTGACCGCGGTGAAGCTGGAGAGTGAGGGAGGGACCGTAGTTCCTGGCGGCCCCACGACGCATGGCATGCACTCCGGCGCCGTAGTAGGACGGACGGATGCCGGAGTTGGAGAGCGGGTCCAGGCCCCGCATGTTGTAGGGCGTCGAGTCACGTCGGGCCATGCCGTACGCGAACTGTGCGCCCATGCCCATCGTGATGAACCCCGACATGATCGGGGCGTGGTGGTCCTTGTTGATGATCCCCATCTTCGCGAAGGCCGCATTGAGCTTCCCCGAGTTGGAGAACTTGGGGGTCATGATCTGGCCGAACTCGGACCTGCCGGCCCAGCCGCCGGCCTTACCAGCCCAGCCGGCGGCTCGACTGCCGCCCCCGAAGATCGGAGCAAGAGGCTTGGTCACCCTGTGCTTGGATGCCCAGGAACTCATCCCAGAAAGGCCCTGGCTCCACATCTCGCCGGTGGAGCCCCACAGCCTCGAGGCGCCCTTGACCGAAGCCACCGCAGCATGCGGGAGGCCGACGACCATGCGGGCCGCCTGCCTGGGAACGAAGGCGGCTCCGCCGATCGCTCCCTTGAGCATGAAGTTCGTGACGGAGCCCCTCTGGAACATGTTGCCGGTCTTGGAGTGGACCCAGCTGTAGGCTCCGCCGAAGCGGCTCGCATTGCCCGTGGCCCTGCCCAGCATCGAGAGGCCGGTGCCGGCGATGCCACGGACGGCGTGGCGAGCTGCGCCGATCCGCAGGCCCATCCCCACGGCGCCGATCCCCATCCGGGCGGCGCCACTCAGCTCCTGGCCCTGGGGCGTGTCGAGATAGGCGTCGATGGCGCTCGCGGCCGCCAGGCGCGGCGCCACGTGCTTCAGGCCAGCACCCACGATGCCCGTCATCGCATGGGTGCGGGTCATCTCCTTCACGCCGGTCGAGACGATCCGGTTCCCGATCGTGGGACGGAAGGTCTCCTTGGCGACCGTGCTGGTCCAGGTGCCCGTCGGGTTGAAGATCTCCCGCAGTCCGCCGCGCAGGACGTTCGTGCCCTTCTGGGCAGCCTGGTTCAGGATGTCCCGGGCCACGACGCTGGTAGCACCGCGGCTCGCGGCTACCCGACCACCGAGCTTGCTGAGGAGTTCACCGAGCATCAGAACGGACCGAAGTTGTCACCAGGACGGAGGGCATTCAGCGCCGTGACGCCGGCATACGCCGCACCGCCCCAGGGGCTGACTGAACCGATGGCGCCAGCGATGGCGGTGTGGCCGCCTAGCTGGATCGCGCTACGGGCCGTGACGCCCAGGAAGTTGTCGGAGCCCATGGCGGAAGAGAGGCCGGCGACACCGACCGTGACGCCGGTACCGATGCGCCAAGCCGCCCTCGTGTGGCGCAGATGCTCCGAGACGTCTGCTGCCTTCTCGCCGATGTTCAGGCCGGTGAACCAGTCACCGAACGTGTAGCCGTGCTTCTTCGCAGTGGAGAGGCCGCGGACGATGCGGCCCATGGCGACCTTGCCGGCTCCCATCATGCCGGACTTGGCGTAGGCGCTCTCGATCGTGTTGCGGATCGCGCCGCTCCCGATGTTCTGCGGGGAGAGGTGGGAGAACGCGTTGAAGACGTACCCGCCGAGCTTCTTCCCGAAGAAGTTCTTCATGCCAGGAACGTCGAGCATGGCCTAGTACCCCATCACCGTGCTGGCGAAACCAGCTTCTGCGTGACTGTTGAAACTGGTGGCGTGTCGTCCCTTCGGCGTACGGATCTGCCCCGGCAGCCTACCAAGCTGCGTCTGGTAGTCACGAACCTTCGACATGTTAGCCTGCTTCGACAGGCGCTGGACGTACCCACCATACCCGCCACCGAACTCGCTGGCCATGACCGGCCTACCCTCGCCGCCGTAGCCCTGAGCGAGATCGTAGGGCACATCGCCCATGCCGCCGAAGATCTCCCACATGTGGGGAT
>QJVU01000669.1 GCA_003235605.1 Planctomycetota bacterium
AGCTGGCGCGGTCCTTAGGTGCCGGATTCCTTGCCCACTCCAGGTTCTTCGCCTGAACGTAGTAGGTCGCATTCTCGAAGGTCGGGACGATCCTGTCACCATCCTTCTTGGTGGCACCGCCAGCGTGGTCAAAGTGTAGATGGGTCAGGAACACGTCGGTGATGTGGCTGGTTGTCAAGCCGCGCTCCGCCAGTCCCTTCTCCAGACTCAGTTTGCTGTGGTCGACACCATAGATGTCTGCTTCCTTCGGGGCCCATTTCTGACCGATTCCCGTATCCACGAGGATCCTGCGTCCGCCCCGCCCTGCGCCCTCGGGTGTCTCCACCTCCTCGATCAGGAGTGCGCGCAGTGCCAACCCGATGCGATTGCGCTCATCGGGTGGGATCTTGCGCTCCCAGAGCGCCCTTGGCACCACGCCGAACATCGCCCCCCCGTCCAACGCAAAGCAGCCGGTCTCCACCGAGCTTAGTTTGTAGCGACCGATCCTCATGGCCATGACAATAGGGTGTGAGTGACAGTTCCGCGACAAGCCCTGGATTTCCCTCAGGGGTTTCCCTGGATCAACTCGAGCGGTCTCAGCCTGCACCAACACCTCGCGGGTCACGTGGTCCTTCTCCACTTCTGGACCGGAAGCAGCATCTACTGCCAGCAAGTGCTGCCCACGCTGGGCTTCCTCGAGCAGCGTTTCGCCGACCGGTCCTTCCTGGTCATAGGCGTTCACTCGGGGAAGTTCAGCGCGGAGCACCAGCCGAACAACGTGGCCGCGGCCTGCCGACAGCATGGTGTTCGTCATCCGGTCTTGGTGGATCGGGACCTGTCCATCTGGCGACAGTACGGCGTTCGCTCCTGGCCGACGCTCGTGCTGATCGACAAGGCTCAGAAGGTTCGTTTCCACGGGGCGGGCGTGCCAGACCGAGACCGGATGGCCGCAGCCGTGGGCGCCCTGTTGGATGAAGCCGCCGACGGCCAGGAGATCCTGGGATCAGTCCCGAGGCTCGAGGACCCGACACCGCTGCGATCTCTCCAGGGCCTGTGCTTTCCCTCCAAGCTCGCCGTCGATCCACACCGCAAGCTCCTTTGGATCGCGGACACCGGAAACCATCGAGTGGTGGCGGTGCACCTCGACACGGGCAAGGTCAAGAGTGTCTTCGGCTCAGGCATGCCTGGGGCAGCCGACGGCCGTCTCGACAGGGCGTGCTTCTGCCATCCGCGAGGCATTGCCACGGACCTCCGCGAGGTCTTCGTTGCCGACAGCGGCAACCATCTCCTCCGCAGGATCAACCTGGGGGATGGCTCCGTGGAGACAGTCCTCGGTCAAGGCAAGCAGGTTGTGGACCTGGCCGCGGGCCGTAGCGGTAGCGATCAGGGCCTGAACTCGCCGTGGGCGCTCGGCATGGCAGGCGACGAGATCCTGCTCGCGATGGCTGGCAGCCACCAGCTCTGGAGAATCAACAAGGACACCATGACCGCGGCGGTCCTGGCCGGCCGTGGCAGCCCCAGGCTCCAGGACGCCAGACTGCTCGGGTCTTCCCTCTCTCAGCCGTCGGGGCTGTCCTGCTCTCCGGGCCAGGACCTCGTCGCCCTTGCCGACAGCGACACGAGCGCGGTGCGCATTGCGAGGTTGGAGCGGGATTGGGTCACGACACTGGTGGGGCAGGGACCGTTCCTGTGGGGCGACGAGGACGGTGGCCTGCTCACGGCCCGGCTACAGCACCCCGAGGACGTGGCCTTCCTGGGAAGCGACGTGTTGTTCGTGGCCGATACCTTCAACCACAAGGTGAAACGGATCGACCTGGCCCCCGACAGGCCAGCGCAACGGTCGATCACCACGATCCTGGGCGGGGCTACGGAAGGGTCTGCGCAGCTCGCCGGACCCGAAGGCCTCGCGCTCCAGGAAGAGCAGAACCTGCTGTTCGTGGCCGATACCCGGAACCATCGCATCCTCATGGTGGATCTCGGTGACTACTCCTGGTCGGAGTTGAGAATCACCGGCCTGCCCCCCGCGCGCACTGCGTTCGGCACCGAGTACACCAAGGCAGAGCGGGTAATGCTGACTCCGATGGCCGACATCAGCCTGTCGATACCTTTGGACGTCCCTGATGGAGCCCGTCTCCACCCGGATGCGCCCGCGACTCTCCAGCTCGAGAACATCGAGGGACACCCGTTGCTGGTGGACATGACCCTCACGCCTCTGGTAGAGGCCGACGTGGCAATCGCGGAAGGCGTCTCGACTGCCGAAGAGAGCGAGGGTGTCGTGGGCCTGCGCCTCACTTACATGACCTGCCACGAGATGGACCAGGTCTGCCACGTCCACGAGATTCGTCGCGAGCTGCCGGTGCAACTCGTCCAAGGTGGCCAACGGCAGGCAAGGGTCGTGTCGAGGGACAGCGAGGGGTAGCAAGCCGTGTCGGGCACCTAGTCCGCGGACCGCCAATCCGACTCCAGATCCAGGTGCTGCAGCTGGGGGAACGTCTGGGCGATCTCCTGCTCGAGCCGGTCCACTTCCTTGCCGAGACCGTCCAGCATGCGCTCGCCGAACTCGCGCACGAACTGCGCTACCGCAGCGTCGTCGTCGAGCCGGGGAAGTTGCTCACGGACCCACGCGGTGTGCTGCACTGACAAGTGGCGACCGTCATAGTCGATCTCGGCCTTCAGGCGGAAGCGGTCCGCGGCAATCACCTGGGTCTTGATATCGGTGACGTTGGTAACCGACGGTTGCCGCTTCAGGTAGGCGACCACCGCTTCCTCGATCTCCTTCGGTATGGCCGGGCCCAGGATCAGCTGGCGGTTGCGGTAGGCCAGCCATACCGCCATCGCGCCCAGCAGCAGGCCGATGATGATCGAGCTCACGGCGTCGAACACCGGGCTACCGGTGTAGTAGCTGACCAAGATCCCGACCGCGGCGACAACAACGCCCAGGCACGCGACGAAGTCCTCGAACAGGACCGCCAGCACAGTGGGATCCGAGGACGAGCGGATGAACTGCCAGAATGTCTCCTTGTCCTTGCTGGCATTGACAGCACTGATTGCCGTCAACAGCACCCAGCCGTCAACAAGGAACGAGACTCCCAGGACCGTGAAGGTGATCCACTCGAGGTGCAGCTCAGGCGGGTGCAGCAGGCTGTGGATACCGTGGTAGACGGTGACGCCGCAGCCCAACACGAAGATCCCTGCTGCTGCCAGGAGCGCGAAGAGGAAGCGGTCGGCCCCGTAGCCGTAGTGGAACATCCTGTCCGCAGGCCGCTCGCTCTTGCGGATACCCAAATAGAGTAGCCCCTGGTTTCCGGAGTCGGCGAGAGAGTGGATGGCCTCCGAGAGCATCGCACCAGAGCCCGATACGAAGAAGGCGAGGAACTTGATCCCGGTCAGGAAGGTGTTTCCCAGCAAGGCCAGAAAGACGGCGCCACGCCCGGATGCAGCCATTGATCACCTCGGGCTCATGCCGGGTCGGGCAGCGCCACGAGAGTGCCATCGCGACGCAGGAGGGAGAACTCGGAAAGGTTGTTCGCGCTGATGGCGCCACGGCGGGCCTCGCCGATGACGGCCGCCGGATTGCCGGACGCCACCCGGGCGAGGCTGTGGGCGCCGGCGGTCGGGATCATCCGGAGAAAGTTGCGGGCGGCCTCCGCCATCGTCAAGCAGGATCCTGCCAGGTCCGCGCTGATGTTGCAAACTACGCCGTCCTTGCGGGTGACCTTGCCGCCTGCCCCCTCGAACTGGTAATCGCCATCTGGCATGCCGGCGGCGGCGGTGCTGTCGGTGACCAACACGAGGCGGTCGCTCCCGAGGATGCGGTAGGCATTGCGGACGGCGGCCTCATGCACGTGTCTGCCGTCCAGGATCATGCTGCAAAGAAGCTCCGGCTGGTCGAGGAGGTGGGCCGCCATGCCTGGCTGACGATGGTGGGAGTCGCCCATGGCGTTGAACAGGTGGGTGGCGAGGCGTGCACCTGCCTGGACGCAGGCAGCTATCCCCGCTTCCCCCTCGCCATGGCCGAGGGCAACGGCCACGCCGGCGGCCCGTAACTGCCGGGTTGCCGCGGGAGCACCGGGGACACCTGGCGCCAGGGTGACGAGCCGGAGCCTGCCTTGGGCCGCCTGGAGCAGGGCGTGGATGATCTCCGGTGTCGGGAGCACGAAGTGGGATGGGTCGTGGGCTCCGGGGTTTTGAAGGAACGGCCCTTCCAGGTGGATGCCCAGGGGTTGGGCGCCCGCTCCGGCGAAGCCGTCGATCCACTTCGCCACAGCGGAGAGCTGCTCCAGCAGCCTCGCCAGAGGCGCGGTCACCAGCGTGGGCAGGAAGGCCGTGGCACCGCCAGCGCGCACCGCCCTGGCGACGGTATCCAGGGCGTCGCCAGTTGCTTCATCCACGCTGCGCCCGCCAGCACCGTTCACTTGCAGGTCCAAGAGACCCGGGAGCAGGAAGCCGTCCAGACGCCGGGTGCTGGCTGGATCCGGCACGGGGTCCCAATGCCCCACGCGCCGGATCACGCCTTCCTCGACCTCCACCAGGGCATGGGCGGCCACGGCCTGCGGAAGAACCACCGCATCGGCTTGTAGGTGGGTGGCCACGGTTGTTCCTCCACACTACTGTTCCCGGCGCCGTGACGCCAAACACGGGAAAAAGATGGATCCAGGTCCTCGCGGTGGAGGCGGCTGGCGTGTTGGCTGCGAGTGTCGCCGTGTTCCTGGCCACCCCCCCGGCACCAAGACGTCCCCAGCTCAACCCCATCGTCTTCAACCTCGTCCGCGCCGAGGGGAACGAGTATGTAGTCTCCCCGCAGAGGGTGCTGGAGCTGCCGCCGCGCTACGGCGACTTCGATCTCAACGCGACGATCGAGATGAGTCCGGAGACCGAACTGGACGTCGTATTCCACAAGGTCTCCGAGTGGGACCAACAAGGCGACCAGCACGTGCGGCCGTTTCACGCCCGCTTCGACGTCCTGCGGCTATCCACTCGCGGCGAAGGCCGGCCCTTCCTTACAAGCGAGGAGGCCCTGTTCGACGACGGGACCGCTGGCGTGCGGCTCCAGCCCGGCAGGCCGCTCACCCTGTTGCTTCAGGCCCGTGGCCGGCACGTTCGGGCCAATATCGCGGGCGTCGAGGTCCCGTGGTTCGAGACCCGCGACGACCACGGCAATCTTGCTCTCGTGGCTCGTGGCGGCTCCGTGGTGGTCAAGCGCCTGTGGATCAAGCCGTGGGCCAGTCCGTCCAGGCTGCTACCGGTTGGCTGGGGTGCCATCGTGGGAGGCGTGCTCGGCCTCCTCCTGCTCCTCGTCAGGCCGCCGCCGCCGCGCCTGCTCCTGGCGGTGCTCGTGGTCGTCGCAGGGGGGCTCCTTGCCCGCGTCGTCACGTGCGCGGAGTACCTGGTCGCGGCGGAACCGTCGACGCAGTCCATCCTGGTTGCCGGTCTTTGCTTTCTGCCTTTCTCGGTCCTGGTCGTCCTACCCGGTCCGCGGGTGGCTTGGCGGGTGGTTGCCGGGGTGGGGATGGCTCTCCTTGCCCTGGAGTACGCTGCTCGGGCGGAGCGCAACCACCTGCAGGCATTCGAGGACACGCGCCTGGATCTCTACTTCGGCCAGCAGTCTGGCTCAGCGCCGTTCGATGCCCTGGCCCAACGGCTGTCCAACAATCGGGGGATCCACTACCCGCTGCCGGGCCTCGGGGAGGCGGCTCGATACGACGTGTTGTTCCTGGGAGGAGGTCTGCTGTTCGACTCCGGGGACAGACACAGCATGGCCGGGTTGGACAGAAACGTGGTCAGCCAGGTGGCCGGGCACCTCCGCAACAGACTGGGCGGCAAGAGGAACGTGCAGGCGGCGGCGCTGCCGACGCTGGCGCCGAACTGCTACCAGCAATACCTGCTGGCCGAGCGGTTCTACGTCCAGGCATTCCGCCCAAGGGTGTTGGTGTTCGGTCTGTGGGACACGGAAACACAACCGGCGCTGTACATGCCGGCGAGGCAGCTCGAGGCTGCCCTCCCGGGCGCGGATGCTCCTGGCTGGTCGGTGCTCGTGGGTCTCTGGCTGCGTGCGCGGCGCGAACCGGTTCCACCGGGTGGACTGGAGGATCTTCGCCAGACCCTGGAAGACGTGGTCCAACTGTGCGCTGCACTTCAGTCCAGGCTGGTCGTGGTTCTGGACAAGAGCACGGACCCGGACCGGGCTGCGGTAGCGCGAGAGTTCGTGAAGCGGAAGCAGGGTGGGGTTTCGCTGGTCGAGGGTTTCGACATCTCTGCAACGCCGGGTGTGTACCCGATCCAGCAGCTGGTGGGCGTCACTGAGAAGTGGCTCGGCAACTGACCATCCCCTGGATCATCGCCTCCCCGTGATGACCGGGAGTGGTGGCGCGGCCTGCTTGAGGAAGAGCACTGCGAAACAGCTGCCCGGAAGGGTCGCACCCCGGAAGGAGCCATCATGTGCTTGCATTCCAAGGAGCATGATGGAGCCCTCGAAGTACCAGTCCCGGTGGCCTATCAACGCAACCTGACCCAGCTCGCAGGCACGCTCCAAGCCGTACAGATAGTAGAAGTGGAAACCGTGACCGTGCTTGTTCTTGCGCACGGAGAAG
>QJVU01000533.1 GCA_003235605.1 Planctomycetota bacterium
GCTGCCCCCAAAGGCTGTCTCCCGCACGTGCACGAAATAGCTGCCGGCCTCGCGGAAGACGTGGCTCCCGCAGGGATCGAACAACCCCAGCGTGGAGTCGTCCATTGGAGCCAGGGCGTTGCCCTTGGCGTCCAGGATCTGCAGGTAGGGGTCGAATTCCAGGTCCGCGAGCCGCAAGCCCTCGACCTCGAAGTTGATCCGTTGGCCGGCCGCAACCTCGATGCGAAAGTAGTCGTTGTCCTCCGGCCGGATCGTTCCGTTGATCGTCACGTTCGTGCTCACGGGCTGAGCCCGTCGCATGTCATCGTTGGGTTCCTTTTCGAATGCCTCGGGCAGCACGCCGACATGGAAGGTCTTGAGATTGCTCACCCCCCAGGCAGTCCGCAGGGCCAGGCGATGAACACCCAGGCGGCAGTCCTCAGGGATCCGGACACGCAGTTCTGCACGGTTGTTGTCCACGCCCCTGGCTTCGATCAGCTCGAGACCCCCGTCGAACTGGTAGATCCCCTGGAGGTCCTGTAGGCGGCGGCCGAGGACCTTGAGGGTCAGCTCGCTTCCTCGCCTGGCGCCCCTGGGCAGGAGCTCCTGGAAGAGCGGGTGCGCGTTGCTTCGTTGGGCCCCGAGGCCGGCCGCCAGGTTGACTCCCAGCGCCAGACCTACCAGGACAACCGGTTTCCGGACGGGAGCCTCACGCCTCATGCCAACAGCCGGTCCAGAACGTTGCCGGCGCGTACGATATTGATTGGGCGGCCCCCCGGGCTGAGGATCTTCCGGGTGGGATCGATCCCCAACAACTGGAAGACGGTAGCTGCCAGGTCGGCAGGCTGGACGGGATCTTCGGCCGGCTCGCTGCCGTCGGCCACAGTGGCTCCGTAGATCAGGCCGCGCTGTACACCGCCACCGGCCAGCGAGACCGAGAATGCCCTGGGCCAGTGGTCACGACCACGGTCGTTGTTGATGCGCGGTGTGCGGCCGAACTCCGTGGTGAGCAGTACCAGGGTTTGGTCCAGGAGGCCCGAGGCTTCCAGGTCGGCGATCAAGGCGGCGTAGCCCTGGTCGAGTTGCTGCATGCGACCGCGCAGTCCGCGGACGAGATCCCGGTGGTGATCGTAGCCGCCGTCCACGACCGTCACCCACCGCACGCCAGACTCCACGAGGCCCCGGGCGAGCAACAGCCGCTGCCCGATGTTGGTACGACCGTAGCTGTTGCGCAGCTTGTCGGGGTGCCTGTCGATCCGAAAGGCGTCGCGGGCGTGCTTGGATTGGATCAGGTCGTAAGCTTGCTCATAGAAGGTGGTGCTGGCGTGCACACCGTCGGATGCTGCCACCTTCTCGAAGCGCTGGTCGAGGTCGGCGAGGATGCGCCGCCGCCTCGCCAGGCGTTGCTCGTCGATTCCCGCTGGCAAGCCCAGGTCGCGCACCTGGAAGTTCCGGCGGTTGGGTTCGTCGCCCACGCTGAAAGGAGCATATGCCGCGCTCAGGTAGCCGGTGCCCAGGTAGATATCGTTGGCAGCCGGAACACAAACGTAGGCCGGCAGGTTCTGCCGCGTGCCCAGCTCATGCGCTACCACGCTGCCCATGCTGGGATAGGTGATTGCCGGGCTCGGCTGATAGCCGGTGTGCATGGTGTGGCGGCCACGTTCGTGCGCCGCTTCGGTGTGGGTCATCGACCGGATCACCGTGATCTTGTCCGCAATTCGCGCGGTCAGCGGCAAGAGACTGGAGAACAGCTCGCCGTCCGCACGGCTCTTGAGCGTGCCGAACTCGCCGCGCACCTCGACAGGTGCGAACGGCTTGGGGTCGAAGGTGTCGAGGTGGCTCAGACCGCCGCTCAGGAACACGTGGATCACTGCCTTCGCGCGGGCCCCGGGGGCATACGCCACCGGGACCAGTTGTGGGGCCACACCAGGCAGCGCGACCATGCCGACCCCGGCGACGGTGCCGTGCTTCAGGAAGTCACGACGAGATGGATCTGGACGATTCCGGGCCATGGAACGCTCCCCGACCAGCAAGGTGGGTTGATGGTAGCACGTAGCTGCCTGGTCTCGGAGGACAGATTGCACCAACTATTGGCCTGTCAGGGGCCCGTGACACTTCTTGTACTTCTTTCCGCTCCCGCAGGGGCATGGGTCGTTGCGCCCGATCTTGGGTTGGTCGCGCCGCACGGTGACCGGCACCTCCTTGCCGTCCCGGAAGAACCACCGCTCGCCCTGCCGGCGGAACTCGGCGATCTCATGGTGCTCTACGGGCTGGCCGTCGATGTCGTAGCGGGCAATGAACTCGACGACGCCGGTATCGTCGTTCGGCCCACCTGCCTCGGTGGCCAGGATCTCCAGGCCCCGCCAGTCGGCCTTCTCCGACCATTCCCGCGCGTCCTTCTCGCTGAACTCGCCACGGGTCTCGGGGTCATGGGTGTTTCCCACGTGCTCGATCTCCCCGAGGGAGTATGCGGTGTACCGCGAACGCATGAGTGCCTCGGCAGTTGGCGAGACCACCTTGCCCGAGATCTGCGGCCCACAACAGTCGCCATAGGCACGGCCGGTTCCACAGGGACACTGCATCGGTTGGAGAATCTACTGGAGAATCTATCCATCCGGCCTGGTGTTTTTGTCAGGCGTTCGGAGCTTGACGTGTCATGGCGCCGGTCCTAGACCCCGGGCATGTCCGGCGAAGACAGGCAGCGGGCCCACTGGCTCAAGGCCAAGCGGGCGATCCTGAGCCACGCGATCGAGAAGGGGGGCACCGCCAGCCTTCAAGACCTGCACAGCTACGCCGAGAGCAACTGGTTTATCGCCCACCAGAAGTTCTCGTGGCTCATGGAAGAGTGCGTCGCGGAGGAACTGGTCAGCTTCGCCGACGGCGAGTTCACGATCACCCCGGCCGGACGGCGCTTTGCACTTGATGCCTAGTCGTGGACTGGTTGCCCCTTGCGAGCCACGCGGTCACGGGGAACGATGCAGGGGCCATGAACCCGGAGTCCCCGCCTCGCTGGCACGTCAAGCCCCTGGGCGTGTCCGGACTGCCAGACCTGATCGAGGTCTCCGAGGCCGGGTTGGAGATCGGCCGAGATCCGAAGAGCACGGTGGCACTTTCACCGTCGGAGTTTCCCACGGTCTCCGCGAGACACGCGCGCCTCGAGCTCCGTGGCGGGGACCTGATGATCGTGGACCTGGGTTCCCGGAACGGTACCCTCGTGGACGGGTGCGCGATCCGCGAGCGTACGCTGAATCACGGTCAGGTGTTCCAGTTGGGCGCCGGGGGACCGCGTTTCGTGGTTCTGCATGGCGCGAACCTCGACCAGACGATCACGTTGCCGCGCACCGAGGCGTCCCCGAGGGGGCGGCTCTCCCTGGGCAGCGATACCGTCGCACTGGTCCGCGAACGCCTCGGAATCTCCGAGAAGCAGGGGGTCGACCAGATGTTGCGAGGCCAGCAGCGCCGCTATCGGATGGCGTTCGCGGTGCTGGCCCTGCTGGTGGTCATCGGCGGCCTCGGGGCATACCTTTGGCTGCAGCAGTTGGATGCCGCTGCGGCATCGCTCCAGCAAGAGTTGCGGACAGCCATTGGAATTCGGGAGCGAGCATGGCAGCAGCACGAGCAGCGCTTGAGCAAAGCGCTCCTTGAGTGGGATCAGAAGCGCGGGGAACTCGAAGACAAGCGCACCAGACTGCAACAGGACCTCCTCCAGCTCAGGACCGGTGGTCAGTCTGCAACCGATGAGATCAAGAAGCTGCAGAGCCAGTTGGAGGAGACCAAGAAGCGTCTGCAAGGCTACGATCCGGTCAACCTGGAGCAGGCAGTGCTCCGGGAAGTGCGCCGCGTCGAGCGCGCCGTGGTACTGATCGAGATCGAGCAGACCTTCGTGGACGTAGATAGCGGCAAGACCCTGTACATCGAGCGCAAGAGCGCGGGGCGAGGCAGCCTGCTGGTTCCGAACTTCGAGAATCGGGGCAGCCCCATGGTACGGGGAGCCACAGGCTCCGGTTTTTGTCTGTCCGGCGAGGGCTGGATTCTCACGAACGCCCATGTCGTCTTGAAGAAGGACGACGACGAGTCCGCTTCCCTGGGAAGCCGCCTCGGGGTGATACCCGAGGTGAAGCTGAGCGTCGTGTTCTCCACGACCGACAGACGCATTCCCGCCCGGGTCGTGTCCTGGACCAGCGAGGACGGTGAGGATCTCGCGCTGCTGAAGATCGAGCCGTTCGAAGGCATGCCTTGTCTCCCGGGAATCGACGTCGACGTGTCCCTGCCGCCCCAAGGCACCGAGGTGTTCGTGCTGGGATTCCCTCTCGGGACGAAGGCGCTGCAGGAGGGGCGCAAGGTGATCGCTTCGACGTTCCGCGGGATCGTCAGCCGATCAGTGGCCTCGTATCTACAGGTCGATGCGGCGATCCACCCCGGCAACAGCGGTGGCCCGCTCATCGACCGGCATGGGCGCGTCCTCGGTGTGGTGGTGGGGATGCAACGGGCCGGCCCCGACGGCGCGGCCTCGTCGATCGGTTACACCATTCCGATTCACAAGGCGCGGAAGCTCTGGCCGCCGCGCAACGGACAGAAATAGGGTCTGGCGTCTCTAGCGGACGTCACCACGGCCAGATACTTGGATGGCCAGGGATCTCGGCCTCGCCGGCAGCGTGCTTGCCTTGGACATGTCCGGGTCTGCAAGGTCCCCACGTCGTTTGGGTCCGTGCTGCTGCCACCAATCCCGGGCAAGCGCCTGGGTCCAGTCGGAGGCGCAGCCACAGGCATCCAGCGCGGCGCACACCTCCTCCGCACTGTGCGGCCTTTCCTCGGGCGACTTTTGCAGGCAGTTCATGACGGCTTGCTCGAGGTCTGCGGGAATGATGCCAGCAACCACAGCTGACGGTGGCTCGGGCATCTGGTGGAGGATCTGGTCCACCCAACCCATGTTGTCATCCTTCCTCACCACATCGCGGCCGGTGAGCAGGAAGTAGGCAACGCAACCGAGGGCGTAGAGGTCGCTGCGCGCATCCACCTCCTCCGAACAACGCAGCGCCTCGGGCGAGAGGTATTGGGGAGTGCCCGCCACCGCCTCCGGCTGCGTGAGCGTCACCCCCTCCCGTTGCTGGAGGTCCCGTACCAGGCCAAAGTCCAAGACCTTCACCACGTCGAACACACCACCGCGCTCGCACAGCATGATGTTGGCCGGTTTGATGTCACGATGCACGAGGCCCTCGCGGTGGGCCTCGGCCAGAGAACCACAAGCCTGTCGGAGGATGTGGATGACGCGTGCGGGCGGCAGAGGACCGGTCCTCTCAACGACGGCGGCCAGGGACAGGCCGTTCAAGTATTCCATTACGTAGTAGAAGATACCGTCGGGTGTTCGCCCGTAGTCATACACGGCGATGGTGTTGGGATGGGTGAGCATGCTGGTGAGCTGCACCTCCCGCTCGAAGCGCATGGTGTCGGCTGCCCGGTTCCGTTCGGGCTTCAGGAGCTTGAGTGCGGTGGGCCTGCGCAACAGCGCATGGCGGGCACGGAAGACCTGGCCCATGCCGCCCTCGCCTAGCTTCTCCTCCAGCGTGTACTGCCCGAGTCTCTGCAGCATCCGGTTGGCTTGTTGGATGCGCCCGCGCAGCACCCAGTTGAATCTCCAGTAGAACAGCACCCCGCCCAATGCCAGGGCCAGGAGAACCAACACGAAGTAGAAGAGGTTCCGCAGCCTGAGCAGCGGTCTGTAGGCCTCGTCGTAGTTCACTTCGGAGGCAACGCCGAAGCCACGATTCTCGAGCCAGGTCCAGGCGCCCACCACCCGCACACCACGGTAGTCGCGGTAGCCGTCGACGTTGACGCCACTGTTCCCCTTCACGGCGGAGGCTGCCATTTGCGTGAGCGGCTGCGCTTCGGCAGGCAACTTGGGACGCTTCCCGGCGACGAGGTTGGCGCCCGGGTCCAGGAGCTTGACGCGGAGCACGGAGTCGGAGCCGCCATCGTGGCGCGGCAGAAGACCGATGTTGCGCAGTTGCTCATCAAAGCGGCTGGCTGAGAGCAGGAGGCCTTGTTTGTCGAAACAGTAGGTTTCGCCAGTCCTGCCCATCTGTCCACGCTGCAGGATGCGGGTGAAGTCCCGCGCCACAGGAATCCTGAAACCCAGAAGGGCGATGACGTTGCGGTCCTGGGAGTAGACGGGCACGGCCGAAAACATGACCGCTGGCCCGCGGCCGGCGGCGGGAGTCGATTCCGAGAGCGGTTGGGGCATCGGCCCTGCCAGCACGGAGGTGCCCGCCAGCACCCTCTGCAGGATCGCTCGCAGGACCGGATCACCATCGAGGATACGCGCGCCCACGTAGTCCGGTTGGTACGCCGTGATCACAGTGCCATCCGGCGAGATCACCGCAACGCCTTCGTAGGCCCACGCCTTCATCCGCCGGCGGAGCAGATCAGACAGGTGGCGCTGGGCTGGGTTCCTGAGCAGGGCGGCGCGGTCGCCACCAAGCTCTTGACAAGCAGCCACCGTCTTCTCGATGGCTTCGTGGATTGTTGGCTCGGCGGCAACCACCCTGGCCACCTTGAGCTCTTCTTCGATCCACTCGTCCAGAGTCTC
>QJVU01000734.1 GCA_003235605.1 Planctomycetota bacterium
TTGCCGTCGGGATCGAGGACCTGGACCATGGCGACACCACCGCGCCGCGCAGCGATCTCCACACCTTCCAGCCTCTTGCCCGCAACGATCTCGAGGGGCCCTTGCACGGCGCGTGGATGCGCCCCGCCCGCCACCAGCCACACCTGTCCGGGCTGTATGCCCTCGAGAACGAACCGTCCGTCCTCGTCAGTCTTTGCGGCGTTCCCACGCTGCCCGCGACCGGGCATCATGCTCCGGGTGAAACGCACTCCACCGGGCATGAGGGATGCATCCACCATGCCGAGCACATCCGGCTTGAAGTTCGGCGCCTGTTTCGTCCAGTAGACGGTGCTGCCGGCAATCGGCTGTCCTCGTTCGTCCAACACATGACCAGCGAGGCTCCCCAGGCGCGGAAGTTCGAGGCGGACCTCGCCTGCCTCGATCTGGATGTCCTTGACCGACTTGGAGACGTGTCCCTTGGCCTTGACGCTCACCTGATACGGTCCCGTTCCCAGGCCCGCGACCCGGAACACGCCCTTGGCGTCGGTCTCGGCGGAACCGCTGGTGTACTCGAGCCCCTCCTCTGTGCTGCGGCCAGGACCCCATACTCTTACCGAGGCGCCCGCAACGGGGTTCCACTGGTCGTCGACGACCAGACCGACGAGTTCCACCCCGCGTCGCAGCCGCACGATGACGCCGTCAACGGTGTCTCCTGCGGCGATCGTGATCCGTTTGTAGATCCCCACGTGTCCCGCACATGTGACCGTCAGGTAGCCGTCGCCACGAGGCAGACCGCGCAACTCGAACCCTCCGCGAGGATCGGATTCCGCAGCACGCGGAATGTAGCCGTGACCCTCGTAGCCCATGAACCGCAGCTTCGCGTTCTGGATGGGCTGGTCGCTGGCGGCAAGCACGCGTCCTCTCATGACCGCACCGCGAAAGACAACCAGATCGCCCATATCCAGGTCCTCGCGACTCGCAAGGAAACGTGGCGGTCGTCTTTCCCAGACGAGATCACCCTCCGGCAGCGCGAGCTGTCCACCCTTCTCTATCTGCACCTTGAAGCAGAACCGGCCCGCGGCGTCCGATCTTGTCTGCTGGTCCGGCTTCTTCGCTTCCCGGGTCGTCGGGAAAGGAAATCGGTTGCGACGGTCTTGGCCGTCACCCAGGTGAAGGTCGACCGTCGTTTCGATCACCGGAGCACCCTTGTTGTCCAGCAATCTGCCGGCCACGCGGATGGTCCCCGCCGCCAGCACCTTGCGGTCAGGCGCTTCACCCGTGCTCGCCCCCTGCTGGTCGGTCTCCTCACCGCGAAGGCCTTGGCCCACGAGCCTTTCGGCACCGGGCCCGGTGTTCACGGCACTCTCGGGCAGGTTGTCGGCGCTCTGGTCCCAAGCATCCCGCCAGGGACCGAAAAAGAGCATGCCGACGACCAAGGCCCCCGCAAGCAGGACCAGAGCGAGTCGTTTCATGGAGCCCTCCTGGCTGGAGACGACAATACTCCCTAGACGTTCGAGGGAGTTCGTACGCGAAAGACAATTCGTTTCGGGGCGAACCCCGCGGCGCAGGGCTCCCCCGTACCCCTGGCGGCACTATGATTGCGGCAAGCAGCGTGCGGGCCCGCAAGACCCCGGAGAGACAAATGCCCAGATTCATCGCGTCCCTCACCCTCCCATTCCTCGCCCTCGCGTCGGCGGCGGGTCAGAAGACCGCGTTGCCGGTCCAGGATCTGATCCAACCCGCGCGCCTTGTCCCGAGTCAGAAGGTGGATGACCCGGAGCGAGGGCTCCGCTGGATCTACCGCCAGATGCTGCCCGGCGAGGACGTCGAAGAAGTCATGGGTGCGGGGACGCTGCTCGCTGATCGCAGGATCCGCCCGTGGTTCGATGCCGGCGATCTTCCCCGCTTGCTGTCGGCATTGACCAGCGTCGAGGATATGAAGATCAGCAATGGCATGCTGCTGGTCGACAAGGCCGATGCGGCTGCCGCCTTGGAGGGTTTGTCGCATCTGCGCCACCAACTTCCACCACGGATCACGCTCGAAGTGGATCTCGAGCGGCAGAATGAAGCCGGGCGAGCGACGCTCCTGCACGCCCGGCAGAGCGTCCGCGCAGGTTCAACCGCGGTCTTCGAAGACATCCAAAAGCGTCTGATCGTTCGCGACTACGACGTCGAGATCGCGCAGAGCGCGACTGCGGCCAATCCGATCATCGGCGATCTGGCCAGCGGGTCCTGTCTCGCTGTGCGCGCCCGCGTCGTGCCGGGTCGGGGCGAGTTGCTGTTTGAGGCGTTTGTCCGAGTTGCCGGCGAGGTCGAGGCGCCGCCACTCAAGACCTTTCATGAGGGTATTGGTCCGATTGATCGAGCGGCTCGGGAACTCGATGAATGTGGGTTCGCAATGAGGCTGCCGCGGGGTGCGAAGCGGGCGGTGGAGTGGACAGCGGCCAACGGGGACCGCCTGAAGCTGACCTGTTCCACGTCCTGGGAGGATCCGCCCGCTGGCACGGCCCGCGGTGCGATCGTGCGGTGTCGAGGCCTGTTTCAGAAAGGGATCGCCGAGTTCCGAACCGACCTCCCCCAGCCCGACGAGGAGCCCGAGGGCTTCGCCATACAAGCCGCGTTCGATCGTGCCGGAGCCGAGAGTGTCCAGATCATCGGTGACGAAGACAGCGCAGCCATGGCAGTCGTGATTGCCGGGGCCAAGGCAGACCAGATCGACGCGGATGTCTCTTCGAGGCTCGCGCGTACGCTGGCCTCGGCTGAGCTGGAGGTCGTTCTGCTCGACGTCGCGGAGGGCGCCGAGCCGGCTGAGGCCGGCAAGGAGGGAGCCGCTGTCGCGCGAATCAAGGGTCCCGTGATCGTCGGCAAGTCGGTGGCGTTCTCGGGGCGCACCGAAATGCGCTACCTCCACGACTGGGACATAGAGGTCGCCCAGTCCTCGCGCATCCCGGATCCCATTGTGCGCGTCCTGCGTCACGGCTACCACGTAGACGCCCGCGTCATCGCCGACTTCCGTGGCCGCCTCGAAGCGGTTGCTCTCGATGCGAACGTCTCGCGACTCGCGCGCATCGACGTCAAGCAAACGACGCTCTCCCAGGAAATGCGAGCCGGAGGCATACCCGACCAGACCGGATCGATCTCGCCATCGATCGTTCTGCCAAAGGACGTAGTGGCCATCGAGAGTCCGGTCCTGCAAGGGCATTCGCTGTCGACGGTCCTGCAGCTCGACGAGAACGGCACGGCCATGGTGCGCCACGCCGCGCCACGCCTGCTGGGCAGGGGCCGGGATCTCGTGGTGATCGTGCGCGTCACGAAATGAGCCAGGGGAATGGCTGGCTCAGGGCTGCGGGTCGTTCCCTCGCGGGAATGTGGACAATCGTTACCCTCGTGTAACCGAGCTGAGCGAGCCACCGTAATCCCGCCTCGCACACGCATGTGGCACGGGGTTTGTGCTCAGGCAGTCCCGAGCCCCTCACACCCTGCTAGAAAGAGCACGCCTGATGATGCTGCCCCGTGTGTCCGCCCTCTCCGCATGTTGCCTCGTGTCTGTCGCCTCCCTGCCTGCGCAGTCGACCGAGCGTACGCACCTGCAGGACACCGTGACCCACTACACTCGGGTCGAGCAGGAACTGCGGGCGGCTGATGTCTCTCACTTGACCCCTGCTCAACGCGGCCGCCGGGCACAGGTCATCGACTGGCTGCATGAGTATCGCCAGCGCGGTGTGTTCGGCGTCAACCGCGACTTCCCGGGAGCCCGGGTACCCTACTTCGTGGACCGCACCGGCCGCCGTTGCGCGGTCGCCAACCTGCTGGACTCGTCCGGCAAGACCGAGATGACCCTGGAGGTGGCACGCTGCAACAACCATGTCTGGGTCCTCGAGCTGGCCGACCACCAGGGCTTTCGAGCCTGGCTGGAGCATCACGGCCTGACCCTGGAGGAGGCGGCCCGGATCCAAGGCCCCAGACGAGGAGGCAGGTGGGAAGTAGTAAGAGGACAGGACACCCGCCAGGTCGAGGGATTCCGGCCGGTGCCTGAAGCCCAGGACGGCAGCTTGACCCCAGTCCCGGATCGTCAGGGAAACGGCAACGGGACAGGCCGTGGCACGGGCAACGGTTCGGAAGCGGCACGGGTTGGCACCGTTGGCGGCCGCGGTGCGTTCAAGGGGAGCACGACCCGTCGGAGCCCATCGGGCCCGCCGGGTCGACGGGGCGTCAGCCTTGCGGACCTCCCTTCCCAGTCCTGGGAGACCTGGTGGTATTGGAACAAACGCGAGTTCCTGAGACCGCAGGCTCGGGGCCACGCCGGCATCCGGGCGGCTGCCGCACAAGAGATCGTGCCAATCCTTCATGGGCTGCTGAAGGACCGGAACGCCGCGGTGCGGGCTGCGGCCAGCCGTGCCCTTGGGCGCGTCGGCGGCCGCGATGCCGTGGCCAGGCTCGTCACAATGCTCAGGGATCCGGTGCTCGAGGTTCGCGAGGACACGATGCTTGCCCTGGCTGCAACCCGCAGCACGGTTGCTCTGCACACTCTGTTGCACATCGCGAGGCACGGCCGCCGACCCGGGCAGGAAGGCCAGCCCATCGGCTCCATCAGCCCGAACGCCCGTGCTCTTGCCGTGATCGCCTTGGGCCTGGCACGGCGCTACGGCAGCAAGGTCGACATGGACCACTTCGTGCTGGAGCTGACGGAGAAGGAGAAGAGCGCTCGGCGCGATCTGGACCTGGCGAAGCTCCTCTATGCATCCCTGGTGGACTCCGCGGCCATGCAGGGCCTGGCAAGGCGCGTCGTGGGCAACAAGGAGGCCCCCCTGGACCTGCGGTGTCGTGCCATCGAATCCCTGGCCAACGCCAAGGACCGCGAGACCCTGGTCACGCTCGTGAACCAACTCGGAGGCCAGCGCCTCGAGGCCCGGCGGTCTGCCGCCCTGGCCCTCGGCTGCTCTCCCGATCCCATGGCGCTGCAGCCTCTGCAGACTGCGTACGAGCACGAGCACGAGCATCTGGCACGAGCGTTTGCCCAGGTCTCGATCGGCCGCCGCGGGGGGCGGGAGGCGCGACGGTTCCTGCTGTTGAACCTCGAGGAGGGACCGAAGACCCTGCGCCCGTGGGCGGCCCTCGGCCTTGGCATCCTGGCGCGGCAGAGCAGGGAACCGGACCGGGAGATCTGCGCCGCGATCCGCGCCGCGCGCAAGCGGGAAACCAGCCGTGCAGCTGACGGCGCCTACCTGATCGCCCTCGGCCTCGCCCGGGATCCCGACGCGGCCGGCCTGCTGAGCCAGAGGCTTCAGGGCAGCAAGAATGCCGGCACGCGCGTGGCGGCAGGAGAGGCTCTGGCGCTTCTCGGCGGAGCCTTCGCCCGGGAGCTTGTGCGCGACCGCCTGCAGAACGACCCTTGCAACGGCACCCGGGCCGCGCTGGCCGAGGTCCTGGGCTACGTCGGCGAACCCAAGGACGGCACGCTGCTGGTCTGGCTGCTCTCGTACGTTGCACACCCCGAAGAAACGCAGCTGATCGCCACCGCCCTCGGGATGCTGCCCGGCGGCGTAGCCTACACGTCGTTGCGGGATGCTGTCCGCGAAACCAACACACCGGCGACGGTGCGCGCGGCAGCCACCGAGGCCCTGGCGATGATGCTGAGCGGGCATGCCAGCCTGAACCTCGCCGAGCTGGCCCAGAACGCCAACTTCACCCTTTTCCCTGGCTGGTTCTCCCGCATCGTGGAGCTGAACCTGTAGACCGGCTCCTGGCGAAACGCCCGTCCCCTCCCGGGCGCTCCGGGTTCTGGAAAACCTCAACACTCCGGGGCACCCACGCCGATGAACCGGCAGTGAGCAAGCAAGCCTGGTTCTGGATCCTCCTCCTCGTCGGCTGCGGCGTGGCGGTCTACGCCAACTGGGAGGCAATAGCCGAGGGCTTGGGCCTGCGTGAGCTGTCCCCGTCCCGCGCGAAGGCGATCCGGCTCGCAATGGACGCAAACAATCTGGACAGCTACCAGACCAACGCCGAGGTGATCGAAAACCGTCTGGCGATCAGCACGGGTGAGATCGAGCGCGGAATCTGGGAGGCCGAGCCGGGGAAGGTTCCAGATACCTACCTTGTCTGGTACGTCTTCCACGAGGATCGCAAGAAGCTCGGCTACTTTTTCTCTGTGGACCTTCGTTCTCTCGAGGTCGTGCAGCTCGAGCGGCTGGACACCCTCGGGGACGTCGCGCCGGCAATCCCTCGCTGAGCCGAGCCAGCGGCTGCCCGAACGTCCGGGTTCCGTGGCACTGATCTACCGGTTCACGGATAGCATCGGCGACGGTTGTCGCTCACCATGACGGACAAGAACCCCATAGCGATCCTTGCCCGGGTCGCAGGCTCTTTTGGCCGTGGCCCGGCCCACACCAAGGAGCGCCTGCTCGCCGAGATCAAGCAGCTCGACCGGGTGGGCGCCCGCGACCTGCACAGGTTGCATGACGTTGTGTGCTTTCTGCGCGCCTACCCCGACAACGTTGCAGTGCTCCGCCTGGTCGAGGAGGTGAGCACTCGCCTCCGAGCGTGGGTTGCCGCCGACC
>QJVU01000105.1 GCA_003235605.1 Planctomycetota bacterium
ACGAGCTGGCGGAACTGCCGGGCGGCGCCCTCCAGGTCCCGATGACGGCCCTCCTTCTTGAGGACGTGCCCCAGGCGGTAGCGGCATTCTGCGCGCAGGCTGAAGCCTCGCCGCTCCTCCAGCGCCGCGTCGAGTGCACGGATTGCCGGCGCGTCCTTGCCGAGCTCGAGGAAACACGTGCCCAGGCGGTAGTGGGCTTCGGCCGCGCGCCGGTGGTGGGGCTGCTGCTTCAGGAACGCCTGCAGGTGCCGCGTGGCGTCGTCGTAAAGGTCCCGCTGCATCAGTCCCAGGGCCAGATCCAGCTCGTCGGTGTCCCCGGCGCCGTTTGCATCTGCGGGCGACTGGGACGGGGCGCGTGCGGCGAGACAGAGGACGGTGCCGTTGACGAGGAGGAACAGACAACACAACCGCAGGATCCTGGGTCTCATGGGGACATCCTCTTGGGGAAGAGCAGATCGGCCGTACCCGGCAGTGCACCGCAGCCGTCCAGGGCAGCCGAGGACGGAGATCTGGCCCAGGTCCCCACCGCTACCCGCGCACCGCTGCGCATGGCCCGCCGCTTGTCGCCCTCAAAGCGTCGACGGCACAAGCCTACGTGCTTGTGCGTGGATTTGATAGCGTGCGGATTAATGCCGCGTTTTGCTGGAAGGCATGCGTGCAGGTTGCCACACTACGCGGTTCGCCCTGGCTTGCGCGCTGCGCGGGGAAGTGTTGGGAAGTGTTGGGAAGCCGCGCGGCGCTAGGGAGATGTGGGTAGGCGCGTTCGTGCACTGGTCCGTATCCACCGGGTTCTGCCGACAGCCGTACAATTACCGTCGCTTCGACGAGGTTCCGAACTGTTCCGCGACCCTCCCCATTCGGATTCTTGCCAAAGGAGGTAAACGAGAATGGCGTCGGGCAGGTCGGCGTTCGAGGCGCTTGCGGGATCAAGGTCTCGCGCAACTCCTGGCAGGCAGGGTCCCGGCCGGGTGCACCACGGCGCGAGGCAGTGATCCAGAACCAGATAGGAGGCAACATGAACGCAAAGACCCCTCTGGCGGTCCTCAGCATGGCCGCCATCCTCCTGAGCGCGCAGACGCCGCATCAGGAGGCGATTCCTGCCTTCGAAGCCGTCGCAATGGCCCCCGACGTGGGGGTCCCTGGCTTCGAACATCAGCTGCACCTGGATGGACAGGCCAACGAGCTGATGATCATCGGTGGCAACGTCGGCGACTATTGCGCCCTCGTTGTCGGAAACCACATGACGGATGTGCCGCTGCCAGGCAACGCCTTGCTGCGCGTGGATCCGGTTGCCGTCTTCATCCTGGGGAGGTTCGAGAGCGGCCAGTTCTACCTGCCCCTGCGCTACAACGGCAAGCCGATCGATCCCGTGTCTGCCCTGGTCCAAGGTTTGACCCTGCGTGGGGAGACCGGCATGTTCGGCTCCTCGGACGTGGGTGCCATCGACTTCGATGGTACGGCGCACTTCCAGTTCCGCTACGTTGGCCAGTAGCAGGTGCTGCCCGGCCGGCGCCCGATTGCGGGCGTCGGCCTGTCCCCGACACAGGTTCGAGGTCGCTGGGCGGGCTTCGTCGGGGGACTAGGCCACCAGTTCGCGAGGGCGGCTGCCCTCATGCAGCGGTACGTGGATCCCGAGGATGGGCTTGTAGTGGCTGAGCATCGAATCGCTGGCCGTCCGCGTGCGTGACCTGGGGAAGGTGTAGGTCGTCAGCGCGTAGCGCACTCCGGCTTGGATCGGCGATCCTCGATGGATGCCCGTCGTGTCCGTCACGATCAGCGTGCCGGCGCGGCCGGCCATGGTCATCAACCGTTCCGGGTCCATGGCCGTCAGCCGATCTACGTCCGCATCGGTGTACCGGCTGGATGCAACGGGTACGCCCATGGCACGGGAGTCCCGGAGCAGAGCAGCGGTGCGGTGGGAGCCTCGGATGTACTGGTACGGCCCGTTCTCCTCGGCTACGTCGTTCAGGTACACAATCGTCTTGATCTGATTGACCATGGAGTCCCGATGCCAGGTCTGCCCGCCAGAGCCCAGGTTGCCGGGCTTTTCCACCAGACGGTTTGCCATCACGCAGAACAGGCTGGATCCTGGTCCGAGCCACAGTTGGCAGATCTGGTCCAGCGCACCGTCTTCGGTGTAGTCCCGGATCGGGGTAGATCCTCTCTCGGCGCCGAAGATCCTGGCGTCGCTGCCACGGGAGATGCGACCGACGGCAGCGGGGTAGTCCCGCATGAGGCGTTCGATCTCGGCGCGGAGCACGGCGCACCGCTCGCGAGACAAGAAGCCGGGGATGGCACAGACGCCATCCCGTTGCACTGTCTCGTACCATGGTTCGCCTCGCGACCCGTCCTGTGACAGGCGGGGATGGACCTCCTGCACGGCCCGCAAGCGGGTACGGCGGGTCAGGCCGTGCAGCGCGCGTCGCAGGACAACCCGCGTGGAGCCTCCATCCATTCGGCGCAGATAGCTGGCCTCTGTCTGGATGCGAGCGGAGTCACGGGGCTGAACGGGCCCTTCGGCCCCGGCGGTCGCCACCATGTCATCCTGGTGATGGGTATCAACGTGCACTGCCTCGCTGAGCGGGCGGGGAGCGGCGTTCGTCATGCAATCTCGGGGGCAGTCGAAGCAAGATGGGATCGAATCGAGCAAGTCTAGCACGGGCAGATGACGCTTGACCGGCAAAGTACGTGGAGCCGCCGTGTCCCACAGGAGGCAGATTGCGCGCAATGCCGTCGACTCTTTCTTGGTCTCCGGTCAGAGGGGGAGCACTGGTAGGGGACGCCTACAATGGGAGACCATGAGATCCCTCGCTCCCCTGGGCCTGGCCCTGACCATCCAACTCGCCGCCTCCGCGCCTTGCGCCGCATCGTCGACACAGCAGGATTCGCGAGCCGCCTCGCGCCCGACCAAGGTCGAGGAAGCCGGCACCAGCAACGCGCCTACGGATGCCGAGATAGAGAAGGTCGCGTGGCCCCAGTTCCGCGGGCCGTACGCCAGCGGCGTCGCCGACGGCTACCAGACGCCCACGACATGGGACATGGAGACCGGCAGGAACATCGCATGGAAGACGCCGGTCCCCGGCCTCGCGCACTCTTCGCCCGTGATCTGGGGCGACAAGATGTTCCTCACCACCGCGGTGCGGAAGGCGCCGGGCAAGACCGAGCTGAAGGTAGGTCTCTACGGCAGCATCGGGTCGGTCAAGAACGACGCCGAACACCGGTTCCAGGTGCTTTGCATCGATCGCAGGAATGGCCACATCGTGTGGACAAGGACCTGCTGGGAAGGCGTGCCCAAGATCGCGCGGCACCCCAAGAGCAGCTTCGCTGCATCGACGCCGGCCACCGATGGCAAGCGGGTGGTGGCGTTCTTCGGCACCGAGGGGCTCTACGTCTACGACTTGGACGGCAGGCTGCAGTGGAAGAAGGAGTTCGGTGTCCTCGACTCGGGGTTCTACCGCGTGCCTTCGGCGCAGTGGGGTTTTGCAAGCTCACCGGTGCTGCACGAGGATCGCATCTTCGTGCAATGCGACGTCCAGAAGGACAGTTTCGCGGCGGCGCTGGATGCCAGGACCGGCGATGTGATCTGGCGCACTCCCAGGGACGAGGTGCCGACCTGGAGCACCCCTACGGTGCACGTCACCGAACAGCGACGACAGTTGATCCTGAACGGCTACAAGCACATCGGGGGTTACGACCTGGACACCGGCAAGGAGATCTGGAAGCTCGAGGGTGGCGGTGACATTCCGGTGCCGACTCCGGTCGCGACCAGGGACACCGTCTTCATCACCAACGCCCACGGGCGGATGGCCCCGATCATCGCGATCGCGACCAAGGCCACCGGCGAGTTGTCCCTCGACCCGGAGGAAAGCGAGCACACCCTCTGGTTCCATCGCCGCGACGGCAACTACATGCAGACGCCCATCGTCTACCGCGGCAAGCTCTACTGCTGTCGGGACCACGGCGTCCTGGGCTGCTTCGACATCAAGACCGGCGAGCGCCACTACCGGCAACGCCTGGGCGGTGGTGGCTCCGGCTTCACCGCGTCTGGCATCGCGGCAGACGGCAAGCTCTACTTCCCGAGCGAGATCGGCGAAGTCCACATCGTGGCAGCCGGTCCGGAGTTCAAGTCACTCGCCGTGGTGCCCCTGGGCGAGACCTGCATGGCGTCGCCTGCTGCCTGCGCGGGAACGCTGTATTTCCGGACCCGCAGCCACCTGATCGCGATCACTTCTCCGCGCGGCGCGCGTAGGTGATCTTCATCGTCGACTTCATCTCCGGACCGTCGAACTTCATGCGCAGGACGCGTGAGTCCTCGTCCTTGCAGGAGAGGGTCTGCTCGATCTTCATCGGCTTGCCGTCGGGACCGGTGCACGTGCCCGTGAACGAGTAGGTCTTCGTCTTCTCGTCGAAGGTCCCGGACGTGACGGCGCACGTGGCCGACATCGAGTCGATCCACAAGCTGGCGTACTTCTTCTGGTTCGCGTCCCAGCCGACCAGCCCATGCCCGACGAAAGGCTTCCCCATGTACTCGCTGCGGAACTCCGACCAGGTCCACCGGCCGTCACAGATCGCCTGGATGCGCTCGCGGCCCTTGTCCTTCGTCGTCTCCCCGGAGCAGGTGCTCTCGACGATCGCGTCCCAGGCACCGACGTCCTGCAGCAGTGCCGCGTGGTGCTTCGAGGCCACGAGCTTGGACGTCTCCTTCAGGGAAGCGTTCACGAGCGCGGACGGCTTGGCGTCCTTCGACCGTACGCGGTTCATCACCATGAACTGCTTCTCGTCACCGTCCGGGCCGATCATGTAGAGCGTCTCCTTCAGGCTGTCGGGGCCCGAGAACTTGCAGACGCTCTTCATCTTGCCTTGCGGTGTCGAGCCGATCCACGTCCACGTGTCGGCCTCCTTGTCGTACTCGCCAGTGAGCAGGGTGAGGCCCTGGCAGTGGTCGTCGGAGGACACCACGTAGCTGACGTACTGCTTCTGGAACGGGTCGTAGCCGACGAGCCACAGTCCCGTGGAACGCTTGCCGTCGCAGTTCATCGCGGCCTCCCACTTGAGCCAGAGACCGTCGCAGATGAGCGACGCGCACTCGGTGCCCTCGGACTCGACGGCCTTCTCCATGCCGGGCACCCCGGGCATCGCGTCCATCTTGCCTGTCACCTTCCAGTGGCCAATCCACTGCTTCAGGGCGGCGTGGTGTGCCGTCTTCGGGTTCGGCAGGCCCTCCGGGGCCTTCTTCTCGACGTCCTGCGCGCAAAGTCCGGTCATCGCGAGCACCGCCGCGATCGAGATTGCTCGTGTCCTCAACGTTCTTGTCCTCAACTCTGTCGTCCTCAACGTTCTTGTCCTCACCTGGGGTTCCTCCTTGCCGTCGTGCTTGACGGTTGCTCCCCAATGCTACGCGAGGCGCGCGTTCACCGGGTCCTGGTTTTGTGTGAAGACTCGCGGCGACACGAAGCGAATCCCGCCGTTGCCGAGCGTCGCGTCGATGAACGGTGGGCCGGGATGACCTGCCGCCCTCCGGAAGCAGGCGTCCGCACCGTTGAGTTGCGGTGGACAGGAAGAACAAGCGGTGGTGGGAGGAGCAAGCGGCGTTGGTGATCGACAGGAACGTGAATTAGAGTAGGTCGCCGAGCCGCCTCGACGACCGGGTCCCGAGTGAACACGCACCGATTCGTCTCGCTGCCAGCCCTCCTGGTGCTCGTCACGTCGTGCACGACGTCGCCACCGGCCTCCACGGAGACTGAACCGGGGTCCCTGGCGGCGCCGCCGTGGTCCACGCCGGATTGCCAGTCGCAGGACACCGGGGAAGCCCGAGGAGACGGTGAAGACCAGGCCCTCAAGCAGGCCAACAACCCGCTGGCCAACATGAAGGCCGTGAGCCTCCACAACTACTACATGCCGGAGCTGTCGGAGACAGAGGAGTCCGCCAACACGTTCTGGCTCCGCTATGCGCAGCCGGCGACTGGCTGATGCGGGCGTCGTTGCCGGTCAGCACGGTGCCGACCGGGGTCAACGAGTCGGAGTCGGGTTTGGGCGATGCCAACGTGTTCGCTACCTACCTGCTCGATACGGGCAACCCGGGCTTGAGCGTGGGTGTCGGGCCGATTGTCGGACTGCCGACCGCCACGGATGACGTGCTGGGAACGGATCAATGGTCGGCGGGCGGAGCTGCCGTCGTGTTCGACGCGACGTCCTCGTTGTTCCAGTGGGGTGGCCTGGTTACCTACCAGCACAGGTTCGCAGGCTCCGATCGCGACCCGGACGTCAACTTCCTCGCCGTCCAGCCATTCGCCTTCCTGCAGATCGGGGACGGGCTCTACTTCCGCAGCTCTGCGGTCGCGACATTCAATCTGGAGAACGGCGACCACGCCGTGCTGCGGTGAGTGTGCGGGGGGCGGTTGTGGGGGCACATCCTCCACAGATTCGCGGATTGCACTCATCAACACACCGACTACAAGCGCGGTCCTTGGGCCCGACGAATTCGTCGCCACACCCATCCGAGACGGCGACATTCCTGTCGACACTTGCTGCT
>QJVU01000002.1 GCA_003235605.1 Planctomycetota bacterium
GACGGCCCGACTTGACCATCGCCGTAGACCTGGCGATCAAGGATCACCACACCAAGACGCCCTATCGCGCGACGTTGCCGCACATCCTGTTCCAGGCCTACGAACTGATGGGCGTGGCGCTCAACGAACACAACCTGCACCGCTTCATGGACGACAGGATGGTGTTGGTCAAGCCGAAGGTGGGGCACATGGGCGTGTTGGACACCCCCAACGTCAACGAGCTCGTGCGACTGGGAGAGCGCGAGGCCCTGGAAGTACTGACCACCCACTCGCTCACCCGCTACCTGTGCAACCCGGAGGTAGTGGAGGAAGTCGACCGCACCATCCGCCGGCCGCGGGACTACGTGCAGCTGGATGTGGACATGAATGCCTGCATCCACTGCGGCATCTGCGCCGCGACCTGCGCGACCGATGGCTACGCCGCCGTTCCCCTCGGAGACGTGGTGCGCAAGCTGCACAACTACGAATGCACCCGGGACATGGCCTGCGAGCGCAGCTGCCCGACGCGGGCGATCCGGTTGCGAAACCTGTAGCGGGGAGCCTGCAGAGGGCCGCAACATCCGGTTCCCCCTCCCCTTGGCGGGGGTTTCCATCTAGGATCAGCACCGCCCCAGACACCCCTCTAGGCGACCGACCCTACCCTGCATGAACCCCCGCAACGCTCCCGCGGCATGTCTGCTCTTCTGCACCGTGCTGCTGGGCGTCGGGGTGTCCGGACAGAAGCCCCTGCACGTGAAGCCGTTGGGCCCAGGGGAGGAGGGCCAGCTCGAGGTTCCCGGCTGCAAGCACCCGTGCGTGCTCTACGTGCCCTCGGACCACCAGCCAGGTGTGCGCATGCCGCTGATCCTCTTCATGCATGGCTCTGGCGGGAAGCCGACCAGCTGGCCCTGGAGGTCCGCCACCGACGGCAAGGGCTACCTGGTCTGCGGCCTGTCCTATGGTGCTTTCGAGGACGGCGGCGCTGGCGGCATCAAGGCTGACAACAACAGCCGTGAAGCCATGGTCCGGTTCACCGAAAAGGTGCGGGATCACATCGACAAGGTATACGGGGTCGATCAGGAGCAGGTGTTCCTGACCGGTCTGTCGATGGGTGGCTGGGGGGTGAACCTCTATGGCTTCGTGGAGCAGGCGCGCGGCAAGTATCGCGGTTATTGCATCATGGCAGCCGGCCTGGAAACCAATGCCCCTCTCGATCTATCGGTGACGCGAGGCCTGCCGTTGCTCCTGGTCAACGGCGAGACCGATGCCAACCTGCCCAGCGCGAACAAGGGCAAGCCGGCGTTCGAGAAGGCCGGTGCCCTGGTGACCCAGGTCGTGCTCCCGGGAGAAGGCCACGTGCCGTCCATCGCCGCGATGTCTGCGCCTCTCAAGAAGTGGCTTCGAGACATCGAGAAGAACGACCTGAGGAAGCGCCCACTCGTCGCGATCCAGTGGCGGTCGGGCCAGTTGGCCGGCTCCAGCGAGGACGAAAACAAGCGCGATGCCGCGCTGCAGCTGTTCCTGATGAAACAGGGTTTCCTGAGAGACGCGGAGGACGGCAAGCCGGTGCTCGTGTTCTGTTACTCCGACCGCGTCGGAAGGAAGGACCTGCCGACCAAGGGCGCCAAGGGCTCGAGGGAACAGGAGGAGACGTGCTTCTCCTTTCCATCGGCCTGCGCGGTGCCGGCGGCGTCCCGGTTCTTCACCTGCATCAAGGTGGATATCTCGCTGGTGGATGAACGGACCGATGGCAAGCTCCACGAGGGGTTGGCCCCGACGGTGATCTTGTTGGACAGGAACCGCACCCTGGTCCAGACCTACAACAGGAGCCGCCTGCGGGACGCTGCTCTCTGCAACGAGATGAAGAAGCTGCTCACGGAGAAGCAGAGGCTGGCCGTGGATGACCGCGTCGGGGAAACGCGACCCGTGCTGGCCAAGATGCAGGCGCTCAGAAAGAAGCTCCAGACCTTGGAGAAGATGATCGACCGGCTCAGGACCAGCTCGAACCGGTCATACGACCGACGGCTCGCTGCCAAGCTGCTGGAACAACGAGAGCTGCAGAAGCAGTACGACGAGCTCAGCGAGAAGCTGCTGAAGTAGACGTGAAGTAGGTGGCGGGTGGAGGCGGCACCTGCTATGCATCTTCCGCGTCTCCCGCATTCCTCCAATGCCACCAGCTCCCGCTCCCGCCATCGTTGTCGGTGCCTCCCAGGGGATCGGGGAGGCCTTGGCTCGCCGCCTGGGCGCCGCGGGCGTCAAGGTAGCCCTGTTGGCGAGGCGTGCGGACAGGGTGCAAGCCATCGCCGGGGAAATCAACGAAAGGGCGGGTGCCGAGCTGGCCCACGGCTTCGGACACGACGTTGCTGACCGGGGCAGCGTCGAGCCCACGTGGGCGGCTGTCGAGCAACGCATCGGGGAGGTAGGCCAGCTCTACTACCTGACGGGGATCATGGAGGACGTGGCGCGTGATGAGTTCGACACCGAGAAGGACGTGCGCCATTTCATGGTCAACACCATCGGCTCCGTAGCCTGGGTGAATGCTGCGGCGGTGCGCTTTCAGGCCAGGGGGTCTGGCGTCATCTGCGGGGTCACCAGCGTGGCTCAGGACCGCGGCCGCGTCGGCAGGCCTGCCTACAACGCCTCCAAGGCCGGCATGGACACCCACCTGGAGGCGGTGCGGAACCGGTTGTGGCGCAAGGGTGTTTGCGTGACAACGGTCCGGCCGGGGTTCGTGGCCACGCCCATGACCGAGGGTATGCCTGGGATGTTCTGGGTGATCAGCGCCGACCGGGCGGCCGAGCTGATCCTGAGGTCGGTGTCGAAGCGGCAGGCTATCGCCTACGTTCCGGCAAGATGGCGGGTGCTGATGTTCGTGATGCGGAACATCCCGTCGATCGTGTTCCGGCGGCTGAACGTCTGACCGGTGAGCGTGGGAACGTGAGCGCCCCAAGGTGGCAACGGGAGCACGTCCGGGGCTGGGGCATGGCCGTGGGGGGAGATGCCGAAGTCTGCAGGCCGACGAACGCCGAAGAGGTCGCTGATGCAATGGCGACAGCCGGCCGGGAAGGCACCCCCCTGGGGATTCGTGGAGCGGGCCAGAGCTACGGGGACGCTGCTCTCAACAGCGGCGGTCGTCTCGTGGACCTGACAAGGATGAACAACATCCTGACCTTCGATCCTGACCTCGGCACCGCCGTGGTCGAGCCCGGCGTGACGATCCGTCAGCTGTGGAGGCTGTCGATCCAGCACGGCTGGTGGCCGGCGGTGGTGTCTGGAACCATGCACGTGTCCTGCGGTGGGGGAGCAGCCATGAACATCCACGGCAAGAACAACTTCGCCGTGGGGCCCTTCGGCGAGCACGTACGGTCCTTCAAGCTGCTGGCCCCCAGCGGCGACGTGTTGACCTGCAACAGAGAACAGAACGCCGACGTGTTCTACGGAGCGATCTCGGGCTTCGGGATGTTGGGGTGCTTCCTGGAACTCGAGCTGCAGCTGAAGAAGGTGCACTCCGGGCGGCTGCGGGTCAGCGCCATCAGCAACCCGGACTTGGAGGCCGGTCTCCGACTGATGGAGGACAACGTGCCGACGGCGGATTACCTCGTGGGCTGGATCGACTGCCATGCTCGCGGCCGGGCGCTGGGTCGGGGCCTCCTCCACCGAGCCGACCAGCTGCAATCGGGCCAGGACCCTGAAGGAGAGCGCCTGCTCCGCGCGGAGCGGCAGGATGTGCCCACCAGGGTCCTTGGTCTTCTGCCGAAGGGTTGGTGCTGGCCGCTCGTATGGTGCCTGGTCCACGGCGGCATGCTGCCGCTCTTGAACGGCGTCAAGTATCGGGCAGGAGTGCGGGAGGCCAGCCGACCCCAGAGGCTCGAGACCCATGGTGCCTTCCACTTCCTCCTCGACTACATCCCCAACTGGAAGAAGGCTCTCCTCCCGGGAGGGCTCATCCAGTTCCAGCCCTTCGTGCCCAAGGACCGGGCTGCTGACGTGTTCCGCACCATCCTGGAGACCTGCCAGCAGCGGAGGTTGGTCCCCTACCTGGGGGTGCTGAAGCGCCACCGCCAGGACCGGTTCCTGATGACCCATGCAGTGGACGGGTTCTCGCTGGCCCTGGACTTCGCGGTCACCAAGGCGAACAGGAGCCGGCTCTGGCAGCTCTGCAGGGAGCTCGCCGAGTTGGTGCTGGCGGCGTCGGGCCGTTTCTACTACGCCAAGGACGCGGTGCTCGAGGCCTCTTCCCACGAGCGGATCCACGGTGTCGAGGCGGTTTCCCGGTTCGCCGCGCTGAAGCAGCGTCTCGACCCCAACGGCCTGCTGCAGACCGACTTGTCCCGGCGGATCCTGGGATCCTGAGGGCTTTTGAGCTGCTGCGAAAGAAACCCGCTGGCGTAGAGTCGCCATGTGGCCTATGAAGTGTGGCTGGGAGCGGCGGTTGGCCTCGGGAGGGGCCGCCGAGGGCTGCCATGCAAGACAACCCTGGTCGGTGTCATTGCCGGACCAGGTGAAGGACGCAGGCGCCGGCTGTCGATGAAACCAGCAGCGCTCAGCGACCCACAAACAGAAGAAACCGGGACCCACGAACTAACAAGAGGTCCCACCCGCAGGCGAGACCCAAGGGCATGTGGCCCATCTCCCCTGCGACCAGACAGCAGAACCAAGGACCTCAGAAACTTGACCTTTGCATCCCTTGGGCTCAAGAAGCCCATCCTGGATGGAGTGAAGGCCGCGGGCTATCAACAGCCCACCGAGATACAGGCCAAGTCCATCCCGTTGATTCTCGAAGGACACGACGTCATCGCCGCGGGTGAGACCGGATCGGGCAAGACCGCCGCGTTCGGCCTGCCGATGCTGAACATGCTCCTGGACCATGGTCCCGGCCTGCGAGCCCTGATCCTGGTCCCCACCCGTGAGCTCTGCGTGCAGGTCGCGGAGAACCTGCGCATCTACGCGAGCTGCACGGATGTCCAGGTGCGTACCGCCTTCGGCGGCATCGATCTGAAGATCCAGGAAGCCGCCTTCAAGCGCGGCATGGAAATCCTGGTGGCTTGCCCTGGCAGGTTGATCGACCACCTGGAGCGCGGGAACGTCGCCCTCGACAAGATCGACATGCTGGTTCTGGACGAGGCCGATCGCATGCTGGACATGGGCTTCATGCCCCAGATCCGCCGCATCCTGGTGCGCTGCAAACGGGAGCGCCGCACCTTGCTGTTTTCCGCCACCATGCCGCCGGAGGTGGAGCACCTTTGCAAGGACTTCCTGCCCGACGCCCGCAAGGTACAGGTGGGTAGACGCTCCCGCGCCGCGGAGACCATCTCCCACGACTTCGAGGAGATGCCCGCCAGGGACAAGACGGCGTTCCTGGAAGGGGTGCTGCGCAAGGCGAAGGGCCGGGTGCTGGTGTTCGTGAAGACCAAGATCGGCGCCCAGCGCCTCGGCCGTGCGCTGAAGAATGACGGCCTGCCCGCGGACTCGATCCACGGCGACAAGAGCGCAGAGGCCCGCCACGCAGTGCTGAGCCAGTTCGACCGCGGCAAGATCCGCTACATGGTTGCCACCGACGTCGCGGCGCGGGGCATCGACGTGGACGACATCGAGCTGGTGATCAACTACGACCTGCCCCAGTCGGTGGAGGACTACGTCCACCGCGTGGGCCGCACCGGCCGCATCGGCAAGGTCGGTCGCGCCCTGAGCCTGGTCTCCCCCGGCGAGAGGGGCATCTTCCGAGCGATCCGCAAGCAGCTGGATGCCAGGACCGACGCCGAAGCCGATCAGGCCTCCCGGGAGGCCGAGGCCCTCAACCCGAGGCGCGGCGGCCGCGGCCGCAGCCGCAACAGCCGCAATGGCAGCCCTGGCAAGCCTCGGAGCGCAAGGACCGGCGCACCGCGGCGACGGCCTCGCCGGGCCTGATCCGGAATACAGAACCCGGCTGCGTCGTATCACCCGCCAGGAAACACGCCACCGTCATGCTGACCTACATCCTGATCCTGTTGCCGTTCGCAGTCCTTGCCATGTGGGCAAGTGCCCGCGTGAAGGGGACCTTCGCCGAGTACTCCAAGGTGCCGCTGCGCTCGGGCTTTTCGGGAGCCGAGGCCGCCGGCGCCATCCTGCGGGGAGCCGGCATTCACGACGTCCAGATCGAGGGGGTGCCCGGCATGCTCTCCGACCACTATGACCCCCGGTCCAGGGTCGTGCGCCTCTCCAACGACATCCTCCACGGCCGTTCCGCCGCCGCCGTGGCCGTCGCCGCCCACGAGGTGGGCCATGCCATCCAGCATGCCCAGGGCTACCAGCCGATGCAGTGGCGTGCGGCCCTGGTGCCGGTGGCCAGCTTCGGCAGCGGGCTGGCACCGTGGCTGATCATCTTCGGCCTGATCACCGGTGCCCTTGGCCTGGCCTGGGTGGGCATCATCGGCTTTGCCCTGGCTGTCCTGTTCCATCTCGTGACCCTGCCCGTGGAGTACGACGCCTCGTTCCGGGCAATGAAGATCCTGGAGGGTTCCGGCATCGTCGCCGCGGACGAGATGCCGG
>QJVU01000132.1 GCA_003235605.1 Planctomycetota bacterium
GAGGTTGCGCATGTTGTTTGGAATGTCATACTCTCAACATCCGCAACAAGCGCAGACCTGGCACCTTTCTGCAACCCCCTGAGGGCCCGGTGATGTCATGAAGAAGTGGCTCCCAGTCATCTTCATCTTGTTGACCGGTATCTCTTGTACGTATCGGTACCAAGGTGACGGCGTCTTTCTCGATCGAGGACCATCTACAGCCGCCGACCGCTACATTCTGGATCTAGGAGTAGTTGGTCCAGGCGACTTCGAGTTCGCGATCGGTGAATTGCCAAACACCGAATTCGTGATCGGGTTCAACATTTGTGACTTGAAACGGGCAGAGGCAGAAGCGGAGTCAGGTGCGGTCGAAGGTCAAATCGAAGTGTATCTGGATTCTGCTCTGTTGGGTTCGTCGAGTCTCGATGAATGGGTATGGACGAGTGGTCATAGTGGCAGTGGTTGTGCTTTTGCCTATCTTCGCGAGAGGCGCCAGACCAATGAGTCTACAGGGACATATTTCTACCCAGACTCTAAGGCGGGCCATCGATTAAGGGTAGTACTCCCTTCCGCAGAGTTCTTCAAAGCTCATGAAGTTCATCTTCTCGTTCGCGGGGGCGGCTGGAAGTGAAGGGTACTCTGTGGCTACACGTCTGCGGAAAGGAGCCAGATGAAGTTGCGCATGTTGGCATATCATTCTCTCAACATCCGCAACAAGCGCAAACCTTCTATGAGTAGGCCGTTACGGTCAAGGAGGGGGCCCGGACGAGGCCGAAGGGTCAGCCATGATGAAGGCAGGCGAAGAGAGAGGCAGCGGCAGGTGTGGGCAGCGGTCAAGATGAGCTGGAGCCCGCTCGAGAGGCTTGCCGGCCGGTGCACGCTGGTCTGCCTGATTTGGGGGGCGCTGCAATCTGGAACTCGAGGTAGGAGGAGCCCGAGGAGCCCCGCTCCTCAAGGTTTGTCGGCGGAGTCGCCCCGCACTCGTGGTCAAGCTCCAGCAGTGACCTGCTGCCAAGAGGAGCCAGGATCACGGGATCTGGATCACAACCGTCTGCTCTCATGTATCGCGTTGCAGGTGGAGAAGAGCTTCTCCAGGGACTTCTTCCGAGACCGCTCCCTGACGTGATGGCGTGCCGGCGTTCCGAGGGTGTCAAGGACGGCGCGTAGCGCCGCCGGTAGGGAATCCTTGACACCCTCGGGCGCCGGCACGATCCTGGGGTCAGGAGCGGCTCTCGATCGCTTGTGTCTCCCTTCACGTCAGTAGTACTCGGCACAAGCTGAAGGAGATGCAGCACAGCTCGACCGGCACCAGGCAGCAGCCGTACAGCTGCCCTGATGGCTCTGCTGGTGATCGAGCGTGCTACGGAGTTGACCATCTCAGGTGACCTCTCTCCCGACTCAGGCAGCTTGCCCACGCGAAGCGTTGGGGAACGGGCGGTACGCCTCGCCAGTCAGCCAGAGTCGATACATCAGGATGGCCATCTTGCGCGCGAGGGCGACCACGGCCTTGCGCTTTCCAACCCGTTGCTCCAGCGCGAGCGCCCACTGCTTCAGCTCGTTGTCTCGGGTGCATCGCAGCAGTGAGTGCGCCGCCTGGACCATCAGCCGTCGCATCTCAGCGTCGCCTTGCTTGGTGATCCGTCCCTGATGCTCGACACCTCCGGAGCCACGGTGCCGTGGCACAAGACCCATGAAGCTCGCGACCTTGTCTCCGCACGAGAATCGCGTCGGATCCTCCACGTACAACGAGAACGACAGCGATACCAGCGGCCCCACTCCGGGCATCTCCTTCATCCGCTGGACCTCGGCGCGGCTCTCGCCCTGCTCGGCGACCTCAGCATCGAGCGCATCGATCTCCGTAGTGAGCCACTCTACCGAGCCGACCAACGGCTCGATGGCGACCCGCAGCTCCTCCGGCAGCTTGACCTCGTCCAGTGCCTTCACGAAGTACTTCGTAGCGCTGGACCTCACCTTGTATCCGAACGACCTCAGCAGCCCTCGGATCGTGCTGATCTGGGTCGAGCGCGCTCGCACCAACGTGGTCCTGACTCGCAGCCGTGCCCGCAGCACCTGCGTGTCCCGGCTGCGATGCCTAACGCTCCCGAGGAAGCCCGGATCGATCCGCACCAGCCGCGCGAGGATCTCTGCATCGACCTTGTCGGTCTTCATCGTGCTCTCGGCGATCAGACGTACCCTGCGTGGATTGCATACCCTGACGTCGTGCCCCAGCTCTCTCAGTACCCGACAGACCCACGGCGACGATCCGCCAGCTTCCACGCAAATCCTCATCTGCTCTCGCCTGTCGAAGAACCGCTTCAGCGCACTCTCCGTCGTTGGTATCTTCCGCTGCTCCACGATCTCGCCCTCGGTGTCGATGATGCAGACCTCGCTGTACTTCACGTGCAGATCAATGCCACAATGCTCCACAGCCGGCTCCTCTCTTGGGCCCCGAGCCCGTTGTTGTTTCATGGCAAGCATAGTGCTTCGCCACGAGGGGCCGGCCTACTCATCCCATCTGGTACAGCTCGAGCAGCTACCGTGACGTCAACATCTACTATGGTGGCTCGGCACGGGCCTGCGCCGTTCAGACCTACTTGGACTCGAGCTGGGTCTCCACCGTGTTCGGTCAGGGCTGGCGGATGCTGCCGACCTTTGTCGGG
>QJVU01000166.1 GCA_003235605.1 Planctomycetota bacterium
ACAAGTACCGGATGCCGAGTGAGTGCATCCTCCTTCTGAGCGAGGAGCAGAAGAGGTTGTTCTTTTCCCTCGTCAACAAGTTCGAGATCCTGCGGGACTACCCCGGCATCAACAGGGTCATGAACGCTTACGCCGTGGAGCACATACTGCCATGAAGAAACTTATTGCACAGCACAACGTCCAGGGACAATTCCACGTCATCTGGTACATGACCCTGCGCGAATACGTCGTCGTGTATGGCGCCGACGTTTCGCGGTTCCAACTCCACCAGGCCAACCAGGCAGCGCACGCCTTTGGCGAATACGTGGCTCACCAGTGCGCATGTGATGGGAGGTTCGAGAGATGAGCACCTACGATCCGTTTGGCAGCAAGCTGTTTGACACCATCCTGCTGATACGCCACTTCGAGGAGCAGGGAAGTTACGAGTGGGTCAGGTTCGGTGAAGTAACGTTTCGCGGGATCATGTTCGAGATGGTCCTGCAGGACAGGTACGACGACAACTGGTGTGACGACGATGAAACGACGTAACCCGGTAGCAAAGCACGCCCGGGCCAACCGGGCATCCACTCACACAGACAGGAAACGCGAGATGAAAAAGCACGGCAACAGGATCGAGCTGGAAGACGACGATGTCGTCTGCCCGATGTGTTACGCCCCTCAGACAGAGCACGATAGCCTGATGGGAATCCTGGGCACACTTGCCCATTACCGTTGCCGCTACTGCGGCACACAATTCACCAGGGAGAACGTCCACCATGACGATCAAAACTAGACCCCAAGTAGTGACTGACCGCAAGCCGGTGACAGCGGCTGACCGGCCCGACATCCAGTTCCTGATCGATGAGTACAAAGCGGTCAGGGGCCTGGTGAACCACGACCCGAAGATCCCACAGGAGGAGGTGACGACAGTGGCGCTGCATCTGACTGACATCCTCTTCAAGTCTGGGCGCGACGGCATCATTGACCTGCAGCTGGAGCGGCTGGCCAGCCTGCGTGACGATTGGAGGAAATACCATGGACTGTGAAAGATACGGACAGCCTTGCCCCCTGGCATCGGGGGATGAACTGGAGCGGCAGATAGCGGAACTTGGGAGCGAGCTGGCGGAGCTGAAAATTAGTTACCAGTCCCTGCGCAGCCAGGCTCGCGAGATCAACAAGCATGTGTTCGCGAAACAGCGCGAGATGAATGCCCTTACCAGGAAACGTGACTCCGACATACGACGTGAGCGCGAAGCACGCGACGACCAGGTGCTCCGCATCGAAATCATATTCAAATCGAACTACCTGGATATGTTCACCAAGCACGGGTGGTTGCAGGACATCGAGTGCCTGCATAAAGCGGACTACAAACGCTACAAGGCCATCTGCCACGCGAAACGCAGCGCCATCGACAATCTGCGTACCTATGCAACTTACCTGGGAGTGCTGAAATGAAGGTATATTTCGTGGTGCCCCCGAAGGGGGTTGTGTACAAAGCATCGGCCCTGGCGCAGCTGGACTTCGAGGAAGGGCACGAGTTCCTGGAGACAGGCTACGCGGATCTCGACGAAGAGACCGGGACCTGGGGCCGGCGGGTGAAGTACGCCCAGGCAAAGCCGGTCAGGTATTCGGAGGAGGACAAGGTGTTCGGTTTGATCTGGTCACCTGGCCGCCTCGTGTATCTGAAGTTCGAGGTGCCGCCATTGAAACGTCATGTGTCGCCCGAGCTGGGCCGGCAACGCGGAGAATCGATGGTGACACATCGCGAGACCAAATCGAACGAGGACTTCCTCGGCAACGAGCAAGTCCGCAACGACAAGGCGATACTGCGCAAGCAGGAGCGCATCACCGGCGGGTGGTGGGTCACCAGTGGTGGGTTCAAGGTGCGCCCCTTCTACCTGGGCGAGCGGATGAACCTGCTGCGGTTCCCATACCTGGTGTATGGTGACCGTAACAAGCCTGGCATGGGCAGCGAGGCTGCCGACCGGGAGGTCCGGCGGTGGTATAGCGCGGCGATGAAGGAACTGTACAACCCATACGCCTCGACCAACGTCATCAACCTGCGCAACGGCAACAACGACATCGTAGGGACACGGGCAGATCCCAGCTTCAATCCGGATGACGGGGGGCGGCCTTCAACGTGTCACCTCGACAAGGCTCCGGTAGGCCAGGATTTCCGCTGGTAAAGACTTGACAGTTCGGGGATACGGACTGATAAGGTAGGAACGCTGGAGGGAGAAATCGTTCTCCCTCCAATCACTTAATCCCAACACGAGGACACGAGCATGATGGGTCTAGCTGATATAAATGCCAAGAACGAGTTCGTCACCCAAAGCCACAAGGCCGAGGTGGAGGCTCGCGCTACCGGCATCGCGCACTTCGTCATCAAGGTGGATGGCCACTACCTGGTCACCCAGGCGAAGCCCGACAACGAGGACCAGATAAAGTACACGGCCCTCCCCCAGACGGCAGAGGTGGCGTAGCATGAACTGTCCCACCTGCGGATCGGCCACCAAGAGGATCAAGGTGCACGATGAGAACCCGTTCCACTACAGCGAGTGCGTCGAGTGTGGGTGGGACGACTACGATGAGCAGGCCGTGGAGGCCCGTCGCATTCAGATAGCACAGCAGGCAGCTGATGCGTTCCTGGGCGACGAAGCAGAGGAGGACGACGAGGACCAGGACGACGAGTACGAAACCATCTACGTTTGAATCACCAACACATGAGGAACTGAACATGGATCTTGAGAAAATTGCAACCGCCCTCCGCCTGCTGGCTGACGCCATTCACGTAGGCGAGGAACTGAAGGCCGCGTCTGGTGGTAGCTCCAAGGCTGCCAAGGGCAAGGTGGATAAAGCCGTGAAGAACGAGGCCGCGTCCGCTGCTGCTGATGCTGCCGCTGCTGCCGTCGCCGGTGCTGTCACCAGCGCCTCGAAGGAAGAGGTCATCCAGGCACTGCAGGCTGTCATGAAGAAACACGGCCGTGCTGCCCTGGACGCTATCCTGGCTGACTTCAACGTCACCAGTGTAGGTGCCCTCGACCCTTCCAACTATGCCGACGTTGTGACCAACGCCAAGGCGAAAATCAATGAGGGGTAAAGCGGCCAAGGCTGCGCGCCAGGCAGCCAATCGCTTTTTCAGCAACCAGGACGGCATCCCCCAGGGGTTGTTGGGGGACAGCCGGACTGCGCGCTACTTCTACCTGGTGAAACCCGCCGAGGGTGCGGGCGTTGTCAAGGCGGTCCCTGAGATCATCAAGACGAAAGACGCCGACCTGCAGGCTGAAGCGGGCAAGGTTGTTGTCCCGCTGTTTGCAACGTACACCCTGTGTTACCACCCGGGTTCGTTGCGCCGTCGTTACAAGGCGATCAAACGCATCATGAAACGTAACAGGAGGGCTGCGTAGTGTCCGCACATGCAAAGCTGTGCCCACCATCGGGGTGGGATCGCTGGTCAGTCTGCACGGCCAGTGTGGATCTGCAGACCGGGGAAGGCTCGGTCTATGCAGACGAAGGTACAGCCGCCCATCTCCTGGCTGCAACGGCCCTTAAGAACGGGACCAAGGCCGAGGACTACATCGGCATGTGGATCTGGGTGCCAGACCACCAGGGCTACGAGGATGGCGAGCAGGAAGACTTCTATGAGTCGGCCGGTGACTGCCCGCTTACGGGGCGTACCTTTGAGATCGACAAGGCCATGGCTGATCCGGTCCAGGATTACATCGACCAGGTGTTGATCCAGGAAGCTGACTACATACAGTTCGAGACCAAGGTTCCCATCGGACACATCACGGGCGAGGAGGATGCTACCGGCACGGCTGATACGCTGCGCGTGCACGGCACCACCCTGGCAGTGCATGACTTGAAGTTCGGCCAGGGCAAGCAGGTGTACGCGAAGGATAACGGGCAGCTGATGTTGTATCTGCTCGGCGGCATCAAGGACCTGGACTGGTTGGCCTCGCGGTTTGACAGGTTCGAGATCCACATACACCAGCCTCGGCTGAACCACCACGACGTGTGGGAGTTCGATGAAGCTACCCTGGTGGAGTGGGCCAAGAAAATCCGGAAGGCTGGCCACACCGTTACTGTGGAGGGCAGGCGCGACTTCCAGCCTGACCAAGAGGCATGCCGCTTCTGTGACTACCGGGACAACTGTAGCGCCAGGACCAACAAGGTGCGGGACATCGTACTGAATGAGTTCCCGCTCCTCGAAGGGTCGGACGCCATGACACCGGCGCAGCTGTCCGAAGCTGGCCACCTGGTATCGTTCGTTGAATCCTGGGCCAAGGACATCTGGGCCAGGCTGAACGATGCAGTGCGCCGGGACCCGGAAGCGTACCCTGAGTGGAAGCTGACCGAGGGACGCGGCAGTCGTGCGTTTGCAGAGGGTGCGGAGTCGAAGGCACAGGTACGCCTGAAGAAACTGCACTTCAAGCTGGACGACTATGCGCCCAGGAAATTTATCACCGCCGCCGCTGTGGAGAAGCTGGTTGGCAAAGCTGTTTACAAAGAGAAGTTCGCTGACCTGGTAACGTGGACACCAGGTTCCCTGAAGCTGACACCGGCTGCTGATCCACGACCGGCAGCAAACACAGGCGAGGCACTTGGCTTCGCTGACCTTGACGCAACTGAGTAGGAGATCTGCAAACATGGCAAAACACAAATCATCACGCACTGACCTCATGGTCATGGACGCTCGTCTGGCGAGCATGAACCTGTTCAAGGCATCCGCATACGAGAAGGACAAGGACCCCGAGTTCTTCCTTCGTGCGCTGCTTCCTGTCGGGGAAGCCGAAGCCGAGAAGGTTCGCAAGGCTGTCATCGGTCTCTACAAAGAGGCATGGCCGGCCGATGCCGAGGTGGCATACAAAAAGGCTAAGGCCGCGAACCGTGTCGTGCTGCACAACGGCGACGAGCAGGCTGACAAGGACGGCTTCGACGAGACCGTCGTCTACTTCAACGCCAGCTCGAAGGACCGGCCGCTGATCATCAACCGGAACCGCAAGCCGGTTGCGGAAGAGGACGGCGTCTTCTACCCCGGTTGCTACGCCAACCTGAAGATCCAGCTGTACACCTGGGAGAACGCCAAGGGGCGTGGCGTCGGTGTCGACCTGGTCGGCGTGCAGTTCAGCAAGGACGGCGAGCAGCTGGCCACCAGTGGTGGTGGTGCTACCGCCAGTCCGGATGACTTCCCGGATCTCGGGGACGAGGGCGAAGCCGGCGGTGACTGGGGCGGCGACGACGCCGGCTCCAGTGATGGCGGCAGCAGCGACGACTGGATGTAGTCGTGCTCTGGGCTGACTCGGAAACGTTCGGCGTCCTGGACCTGAAAAAGGTCGGAACGTACAGGTACGCCTATCACCAGGACATGGAAGTCCTGCTGTTCCCATACGCCATAGGTGACGGCCCCGTCCGTTGCGTTGATGTCGATGGGCGCAACCTGGTGACAGCCCTCGAACAGGATGCCCCTGAGTTCTATGATCTGCTGCGGTCAGGTGAAACTGTTGTATTCCACAACAGCAACTTCGACCGTCACATCATGGAGGCTCAGGGGCTGCACGTTCCGGTTGAACAGATCGAAGACACCATGGTCCAGGCGTACACCCTGGGGCTGCCAGGTAAGTTGGAACGCCTGGGGTCAGCCCTGGGGTTGCCAGAGAACCTGACCAAGAACCAGGGGTCGAAGCTGATCAATCGATTCTGCAAGCCCGCTCCGAAGAGCCACAAGGCTGACAGGTACGACCGCTGGTCGCACCCTGAAGAGTGGGACCAGTTCGTGGAGTATGCCTGCCAGGACATCGTGGCGATGCGTGAGTGCCATCGCCGTATGCCTCGTGTGAATCTGTCTGTCACCGAGCGCAAGGTCTGGTTCCTGGACCAGAAGATAAACGACCGTGGCGTGAAGGTTGATTTCAAATTGGTTCGCGCTGCAATCAAGCTGGCGGAGGATCGCCAGGAGGAGGTGACGCAAGAGATTCAACACACCACCTGGGGTGAAGTAGACAAGCACACCAAGTCGGCTGCCATCATCCAATTCTGCAAAGAGGCTGGGGTGCGCATGCCAAACCTGCAGAAGGAAACCGTGGAGCGGTTGCTGCAGATGGGTGGTATGCCGGAGGATGTTACACGCCTGCTGCAGCTGCGCCTGGAGGCAAACAAGGCGACGGTCAGCAAGTACACAGCCATCGGTGCCAGGACCAGCGAGGACGGGCGCCTGCGTGGTGGGTTCCAGTATGGTGGGGCAGCACGCACACTGCGCTGGGCCGGCCGTGGCGTCCAGCTGCACAACCTGGCCAGGCCACCCTGGTGGTTGGACCAGGAGCTGGCGGTCGAAGCTATCCTGGGCGACTACGTTGGCCTGATCTACCCTGACGCCCTGGACATTGTGAAGGGTGTGGTGCGCGGTTGCTTCGTTGCATCTAAGGGCAAGACCTTTGCAGTGTCTGACTTGTCGAACATCGAGGGCCGGGGCACGGCGTTCTTGTG
>QJVU01000355.1 GCA_003235605.1 Planctomycetota bacterium
TCTTGACCTCGCCGTTCGGGAGAGCTTTCTTCACGCTGGCCACGATGATGTCGCCCAGCGACGCGTAGCGACGGCGGCTGCCTCCAAGGACCTTGATGCACATTGCCTGCTTGGCGCCGCTGTTGTCGGCCACGTCAAGCATCGACATCTCCTGGATCATGGCGCTACCTCCTGGGTCATGGCAACTCCTCCATCAAGCCTCCGCCCTGGCTATCACCTTGATGAGGCGCCAGCGCTTCAGTTTTGAGATCGGACGTGTCGCCATTACCTCGACGGTATCGCCGACGTTGGCCTCTCTGGCCTCATCGTGAGCGTGAAGCTTGGTGCGTCGGCGCACGAACTTGTCATACACCGGGTGGCGTACCTTGCGTTCGACCACGACGGTGATGGTCTTGTCCATCTTGGCGGACGTGACTTTCCCTGTCTGCACCTTACGAGCGCGACGACCGCCAGCCTTGACTGTCTTCTCGGTGCTTGTCATGGACATCATGCCTCCGCCTGCTTGCCTTGCTTCTCTCGTCCCATATCCCGCTGCCGCAACACTGTCTTTATCCGCGCCACATGGCGACGAATCTGGCGGAACCGGGCGGTGTTGGCGAGTTCCTCGTTGGCGGCCTTGAAGCGCAGATGGAACTGCTCCTTCAGTAGCTCTTGAATATCGAGCTGCAGCTCGCGCGAGTCCTTGCCGCTGATCTCGTCCATCTTCATCAGGTGTGCCTCCGAAGGACCATGCGGACCTTGACGGGCAGCTTGTGGGCGACACGATTGAAGGCCTTGCGGGCCTGGGCTTCGGTGACACCCCCGAGCTCGTAGAGAACGGTGCCAGGCTTCACTACGGCACACCAGTAATCGATGTCGCCCTTGCCCTTGCCCTGGCGCGTCTCTGCGGGGCGCGACGTAACGGACTTCTGCGGAAACACCCTGATCCAGAGCTTGGCTTCCGGTGCGTTGCGGGTGGCGGCAATTCGGCCGGCCTCGATCGTGCGTGCACTCAACCAGGCTGGTTCGAGGGCCTGGAGACCATAGTCACCGAATGAGACCTGGTTGCCGCGGCACGCGATCCCACGGATACGGCCGCGGTGCATCTTTCGCCACTTGACTCTCTTGGGCATCAGCATGGCAACGTCTCCTGTCTATACCGTGGTCTCCAGACCGGAACGAATGGGCAACAGCCCGCACGTCGTCTCTTGTGGCCCAAGCTCGCCCTTGAAGATCCAGACCTTGATGCCGATGGAGCCGCTCTTGGTCACAGCGAGCGAGGTCCCATAGTCGACTCGTGCACGTAGCGTGGTGCATGGCACACGACCCTTGCGGACATAGCCGACGCGAGCCATGTCAGCGCCCATCAGTCGCCCGGCAACTCGTATCTTGATCCCCTCCGCACCAGCGGCCATGGTCGTTTCGGCGGTCTTCTTGAGAGCCCGCCGGTAGTTCATCCGCTTGCCCAGCATCTCTGCGAGGGACTCCGCAACCAGCGTAGCCTCCAGCTCAGGCCGGTTGATCTCGATGATCTTCATCCTTACCGGGCGCTTGGTAAGGGTCTCGAGATCCTCGCGGAACTTGTCGACCTTGGCCCCTTTCTTTCCGATGAGGATGCCCGGTCGACCTGTGTGCAGGAAAACGGTGATGTGATCTCCCGTCCGTTCGATCTCGACCCTCGGGATCGCAGCAAAGGCCCAGTTCTTCTTGATGTACTGGCGGATCTTCTGATCCTCCACGAGCAGGCGGCTGAAGTCCTTGCGCGAGGCATACCACCTCGATCGCCAGGGCTCTGTTATGGCAATGCGAAAGCCAGTTGGGTGGGTCTTCTGTCCCATGGGTCAGTCCTTGTCCTCCGCCTGATCCGACTTCTTCTTCGCCGGTTTTCTTGGCGCAGCCTTCTTGGTGGCCGCCTTCTTGGCAACAGGCTTCTTGGCCGAAGACCCGGCTGAGCCCTTCTTTGCCGAAGCCTTCTTGGCGGGCTTCTCGGTGCCCCCGGGCTCACCCTCCGCCGGCGCCTTGCCTGCGGTAGTGTCGGCCTCTTTCCTGGAACTGGCCGTGGTCGGTTCCGGCACGACATCCGTCACCAGTTCAGAGAGGTTCGGATCCTGGACCTCTACGTGGATGTGGCAGGTGCGGCGCCGGAACGGCATGGCTCGGCCCATGGGGCCTGGGCGCCAACGCATCCGCCCCTGGAGCAGCGGGCCCTCGTTGACGTACGCACGGCTGACCACCAGACGACTCGCACGCACGTCCGGGTTTTGCAGAGCGTTGGCCACCGCGGAAGCAAGCACCTTGCGCACGTAGAACGATGCCCGGTGGTTGTCGTTGGCAAGCGTGTCAAGGGCTTGGTTCGCCGTCCGACCCCGGATCAGATCCACCACCAGACGGGCCTTGCGCGCTCCCATCCGTGCGTATCTGTGGCTGGCTTTGAACTGCATGGCGTGCTCGACTGCTGTTTCTTTCTACTTGTCCTTCTTGTGGTGGCCCCGGAATGTCCGGGTCGGTGAGAACTCGCCCAGCTTGTGGCCCACCATGTCCTCGGTCACGTAGCACTTGATGAACGTACGGCCGTTGTGAACCATGAATGTGTGTCCGATGAATTCGGGAATCACCGTGCACGCCCTTGCCCAGGTTTGGATCGGGTTCCGGGTCCCGGCCTGGTTCTGCTTCTCGACCTTCCTGAGAAGCTTGGCGTCGACATAGGGTCCCTTCTTGATGCTTCTACTCATCGATCACTCTACTTGGACTGCGTGTGTTTGCCGCGCTTGCGACCGCGGAGGATGAACTGGCCAGAGAGCGACTTGCGGCGGCGGGTGCGACCACCCTTCGCGGACTTTCCAGTCGGCGAACAGGGATTGCGGCCTCCACCACTACGACCTTCGCCACCGCCCATGGGGTGCGAGACCGGATTCATCGAAGTACCTCGGTTGTGGGGACGCCGCCCCCGGTGCCGCGTACGACCAGCCTTGCCCCAACGCACATTCTGGTAGTCCAGGTTGCCGACCTGACCGATGGTGGCTCGACACCGTACGTGCACCTTGCGCATCTCGCCCGAGGGCAATACCAGCACGGCATAGTTGTTGTCGCGCGCCAACAGCTGGCAGGACATGCCGGCTGATCGCGCCAATTGGCCACCGCGTCCCGGCTGCAGTTCGATGTTGTGCACTTGCAGACCCAGGGGGATGTTGAGCAACGGCATCGCGTTGCCGACCTCCGGCTCCACCTTGTCGCCCGCCATCACCTGGGATCCAACCGCCAATCCCCGTGGGGCGAGGATGTAGCGCTTCTCGCCGTCTGCATAGTGGATCAGGGCGATATCCGCATTGCGGTTCGGGTCGTACTCGAGTGCCGCCACCCGTCCAGGCACACCGAACTTGTTCCGCTTGAAATCGATGAGTCGGTACAGCCGCCGGGCACCACCTCCCCGAAAGCGGCTGGTGATGTGCCCGTGATGATTGCGTCCAGCGGTCTTCGGGAGACGCTCGACCAGTGTTTTCTCTGGCCGTTTCTTGGTGAGGTGTGAGTAGTCCAAGACCGACGAATTGCGGCGTCCGGGTGAGGTCGGTCTGTACTTCTTGATTGGCATCTTCAGAGACTCCTACGCCAGCTCAATGGCCTGCCCCTCCTCCAGAGTCACGATGGCTTTCTTCCACGGCGTCGTGCGGCCTGGGCGTCCCTGGATGCGACGGATCTTGCCGGGCATGACCACGACGTTGACCTTCTCCACCTTCACGTCGAACAACTTCTCAACGGCCTTCTTGATCTCCGGCTTCGTGGCCCAGTTTGCAACCTGGAAGAAGTACTGGTTGCGGATGTCGCCAAGCACAGTCGACTTCTCCGTCAACAAGGGCTTCTCAATGATCCGGTAGTAGCTCTGCTGGACCATGATCAGGTCTCCTTGGCCTGGTCTTTCCTGCCACCGCGCTCAGCGAACCGATCCTGCAAACGCTCGAGAGCCCCAGGCGTCAGGATCATGAAGCGACGCAGCAGGACCTGACGCGCATTCAGCTCGTGGACAGGCCTCACATCCACGAAAGGCACGTTCCGGAGGGATAGGAACAGGTTCCGGTCCGGCTGTTCGGTGACGACCAGGACGCTGCGATCCATCTCCAACTTCTGCAGGATCTCGAAGGCAGCCTTGGTGCTGGGCTTCTCGCTGGGCCAACCATCCGCTACGGCTACCTCCCCGTCCTTGAACTTGGAAAAGAGCGCGTTGCCCAGAGCCAGACGACGAGCCTTCTTGGGCATCTGGTAGTAGTAGTCCCGCGGCCGTGGACCAAAGGCCACGCCACCACCACGCCAGTGGGGGACCTTCTTGCTCCCCATGCGTGCGCGGCCGGTGTGCTTCTGGCGCCACAGCTTCTTGTTCGGGCCGGCGACCTCGCCGCGCGTTCTTGTCTTGACTGTGCCCTGCCGGACATTCGCCTCGTACATGACCACGGCGTCCTTCAGCGTCCGAGCCAGCACCCTGGTGCCGAACTGCGACTCGTCCACGTCCCTGGTGGACACCTTGCCATCGGAGTAGTGCTTGACTTTTGTCATGGTTCCAGACGAGAGCGGCAGCTCACGCTCGAGCACCACCGGCGACCCGCCTCCCAGACGCGCCAAGGCCCGGTGCAGCGCCCCCCGGCGTTGAAGCCGTGGAGGTTCTTCACGCTACGCCTTGATGCGAATGTCGACGCCAGCCGGCATGTTCAGCTTGCTGAGAGCGTCAACCGTCTTGGAAGTCGGTTCGCTGATGTAGATCAGCCTCTTGTGAGTGCGGATCTCGAACTGCTCACGACTCTTCTTGTCGATATGGGGTGAACGGAGCACCGTGTAGCGCTCGATGCGCGTGGGAAGCGGCACCGGTCCCGACACCCTCGCGCCGGTACGCTTCGAAGTCTCGACGATATCCAGAGCGGCCTGGTCGAGGGCCTCGTAGTCGTAGGCCTCCATGCGGATCTGGATCTTGTCTTGCATCGTCGTCGAGGTCTTCGCAGGGCGCGGGGATGAGCGTGCGCAAACGGGACTTTGAGGCTCAAAACACACCATGGGCGCGAGCTTGCCACAAGCCCGAGCCCGGGAATGCCTAACCCTATACAAACAAGAGAGTTACGCTTGCTACGCGACTCTCTCGCAGAGGAGAGCCCGGGACTCTACCGAGAGGCCGGGAGACGGTCAAGCGCGCGGGCGCCTTTTTCTCCCCGCAAGAGCCCAAGGCTAGGGCGCTTCCGAGATCGCCTCGAAGCCCGCAGGCGTCAAGGAGACCGTCCCGAGCCCCCGCGTCATGGAGCGCAACCGCGTTGTATAGCCGAGCATCTGTCCCAGTGCGACGCGGCCGCGCACCTGGGCGTCGCCGATGCCCGGGCTAACCTGCTGGATCTGGGCGCCCCGGGCGCCCAGGTCCGCGAGCACGGAGGAAAGCGTGTCCGCGGGGCAGTGGATTTCGTAGGTCATTGAAGGTTCAAGGGTTATCACGCCGGCTTGGGCCGCGGCCCGGCGACACGCAATGGCCAGAGCGGCCCCCAGCATGGCCTCCCCGTCGGGTCCTGTCCGCGCCCCGACGACCTGACGCACGTGCACCCGAAGGTCATGGGCCGGATGGGTGCCGCGAAGACCGGTGCGCAGCTGCGCTGCCATGAGCGCCCGCACCAGTGGGGCCAGGGTCGGCTCCAGGTCCACCTCCCCCACCCTGGCCGGTCCGGAGTCCGGGATGGGCTCCAGTGCCAGGCGGACCATGGTCGAGTGCTCTTGGCCCTCCACCTGACGGCGACACTCACCCCGGACCTCCACGGCCCGGGCCAGCGTCTCGCGCCGCAGAGCCTGTGGGGCTCCGAGGCGCACGCCGTGTCCCAGAACCGCCTCGAGGCGCTGCCCGAACACCTGGAGGTGGAGTTCGCCCATGCCCGAGACGAGCAGGCTGCCGGTGTCGCTGTTCCTCTGCAAAAGCAAAGTGGGGTCTTCCCGGATCAGGTTGGCGGCGGCCAGCTCCAGCTCGTGAGCGTCTTCACCCGTCTTCGCCTCCACCGATCGGGTCACGACCGGGGACGGGAAGTGGGGAGGCGAGAGCGTTACCGGGTGCCGTGGATCGAACAGGCTGTCGCCGGTCCGGAGGCCACTCGCGGTCGGCAAGCGGAGAACCACCACGTCGCCAGCCTTCGCGAGCGGCAGCTCCTGACGGTGCATGGCATGCATGGCCCAGATGGCCTCCACCTTGGTGGGCTGGAGACGGCTGGACGCAGCGATCATGTCGCCGGCGTGCAGCGTCCCCCTGTAGATCCTCACGTAGTAGAGCTCCTCGCCTTCGTCGACCTGAACCTTGAACAACAGACCACAAAACGGTCCCCCTGGGTCCGCGAGAATGGTCATGATCTCGCCACCCGCGGGATCCGTGCGCACCGAACGGTCCAGAGGTGAAGGCAGGTAGCGACATGCCGCATCCAGCAGCATGTCCACGCCCTGGTTTCGCAGG
>QJVU01000590.1 GCA_003235605.1 Planctomycetota bacterium
GGACGACAGCAGCCAGTTCAATGCCTCTCCCGCGATCCTGGGCGCGCAGATCTTCCTGCGTTCGGACTTGCGCCTCTACTGCATCAAGGCAGGCGATCCACCACGGTGATGCCCGCGCTGGCGAACTCGCCCATTGCCGCCAGCGCCCCCGGCACCTCTTCAAGCCCGATCTGCCGGGTGATGAGCTGCTCCGGCGACAGGACGCCATCGCGGATCAGCTTCAGCAGCTCCCGGTAGCGATGCGCCGGCATCCCATGGCTGCCGATGATCTCGAGCTCCCAGGCTATGACCCGGGCCATGGGCAGCGGCGTGGCCTCGCCGTGCAGGAGACCCACCTGGACGTGCCGGCCCTGCTTGCGCAGGCAGCGCACCGAGTTCAGGCACGTTTCAGGACTGCCAAGCGTGTCCAGGGACAACACGACTCCGCCAGAAGTGTGGGCGCGAACCGAGGCTGGGACATCCTCCTCGATCCGTGCATCGATCAAGACGCGAGCCCCCACGCCCTCCGCCAGCTGCAGCGCCTCATCGCTGATGTCCACCGCGACGACATTGGCTCCCAGCGACGCGGCGATCATCACCGCGGCCAGCCCAAGGCCACCGCAGCCGTGAATGGCCACCCACTCACCTTCAGCAACCTGCCCCTGGTCGTGAACAGCCCGGTATGCGGTTGCGAACCGACAGCCGAGGCTCGCAGCGCTTGCGAAGTCCATCTCCTCGGGCAAACGCACCAGGTTGACGTCGGCGTGACGCACCGCAACCAGCTCGGCGAACGACCCCCAGGCCGTGAACCCAGGCTGGAAGTGGTGATCGCAGATGTGGTGGTTGCCAGCCTTGCACTGCTCGCACTGACCACACCCACAGCAGAAAGGCACGGTCACGCGGTCACCGGCCCGCCATCGGCGCACATCCTTCCCAACAGCCTCGACAACCCCTGCCAGCTCATGGCCGGGCACGTGGGGCAAGCGCACGTCGGGATCGTCCCCCATCCACCCGTGCCAGTCGCTGCGGCAGAGGCCCGTCGCCCGAACGCGGATCACCACGCCGTCCGGGTCCGGCTCCGGGTCCGGGAGGGTCTCGATCTGGATAGGATCGCCAAAGGAGCGGTAGATCGCGGCTCTCATCAAGGCCGAGCATAGATGGGAGACGAGGTCTAGGCTATCGGAACCATGCCATACGAGTTCAAGACGGAGCGGACCGTCGAGTTCGCCGAGACCGACATGGCCGGCATCCTGCACTTTTCGAACTACTTCCGCTACATGGAGGCCACGGAGCATGCGTTCTTCCGCTCTCTGGGGCTAAGTGTGCATCCGAGCAATCCATCCTCACCCCTGGAGGCGTACGGAGCGGCCCGCCGCAGTGCCAGGTGCTCGTTCAGCCAGCCGCTTCGCTACGAGGACGTAGTCGAGCTGCACGTGCTAGTGAAGGAGAAGCGGTCCCGTTCGATTTCGTACTGCTTCGTGTTCCGCAAGAAGCCGGAGCTGCTCGAGGTCGCCCGCGGCGAGATGACAGTCGTCTTCGTGACCAAGACCAGGGACGGCCGTCTCGAGGCGATACCGATTCCTTCGGAGGTCGATGCCCGCGTCGAGGTGGCGCCCCCCGAGCTGCTGACGTGACGGCATCCACGGTATGATGGGCTGTCGGGTGGTATACCTGGCCAACGCCGAGGTGCCTCGCTTGGGCGATCCTCACGTCCTGCACATCCTGCACACCTTTCCGCCGCATTCGTACGGCGGCATCGAGACATACGTCGAGCGGTTGGCGCGCTCTCAGCGTGATGACGGCCTTCATGTGACGGTCCTCGCGGGGTGTGAGGGACCTCGTGGTGGTGGGACAGGCACTCCCGCCTTCACCGAGGAAGACACGCAAGGCCTGCGCGTGCTTCGTTTCCCACCGTCGTTGAACCGGTACGACGACCGTCCGACTGTCGATGCCGGATTGGGCGCGCTGTTTGCCAGCCTGCTCCAGCGCGAGCATGTGGATATCGTCCACTTGCACCACTGGCACAACCTGAGCTGCGATCTCGTTGGTCGGGCACGTTCAGCCGGAGTACCGTCGATCGTCACGCTACACGACTACTTCTCCACATGTCCGTTCTTCTTCCGGATGCGGAACGGTGAGATCTGCGCGGCGGAGATTCCCTTCGACACCTGTGTCGAGTGCGTTGCCAGCGAGATAGACGCTCCAACAGGCACGGTAGAGTCCCGGCTGGGCGAGCGGAATCGACTCCTGCGGGCCGAGCTCGAAATGGCCTCGGCAAGGCTGACGCTCTCGGACGACCAGACCAGATACCTGCAGCAGGTGCCCGCGCTGCAGGGACTCGAGTTCCAGCGCCTGCTGCTCCCCGAGACCGATCTCCAACCGCAGGGGTCCCACGAGACACTCTCCGGTGGTCGACTGCGAATCGCTTCATGGGGAACCCTCGTTCCCGGAAAGGGAATGCTCACCCTGGTGCAGGCATGCGAGGCTCTTGCTGAACCCGAACGGGTAGAGGTGCATCACCATGGGCGACAGGTGGATGCCGGTTACGTAGGCGAGCTGACCCAGACCGCCCGGAAGGCGAGGCTCGTCCTGCACGGTGCTTTCGACAGGTCCGCCATGCAACGAGACTTCCCGTCTTATGACCTGGCCGTGTTTCCCACGCTGTTCCGAGAGACATGGGGGTTCGTCGTGGACGAGGCCATGGCTCTGGGCTTGCCGGTGGTGGTCTCGGACCGAGGCGCACCGCCGGAGCGCATCGGGCGCCGTGGTGTGTGTTTCCCCGCCGGCGACCACCACGCGCTCCGGGGGCTGCTGGAGAGATTCCTGGCCGAGCCGCTGCTGCTGGCAGAGCTCCGCGCCGCCGCGCCACCGCGAGGGCTCAGCGTCGCGCGGCATTGGGAAGAGCTGAGGAGCATCTACGAGCAGGTCCTCGCCTCCGGGACGTCAGATCCATCCCGCGGCTGAGAAGCGCCGCACGACGTCCACCACGAGTGGGTTCACGGGGACCGCTCGAGCAAGTCTCACGTTGCGCGTGCCGGCTCCAAGGAGTCTCTCGAGGGGCCACCACTCCAGGGTCTGGTGCAGGCGTGCCTCGGGGACGCCGCGGAAGCGATCCACGACGTAGACGTAGTGGCGGTAGACCCGACCAGCGGTCCGCTCCCGGACGGAATCGTCCTGGACGGCACCGAGGAAGCACTCCTCGATCGAGATGCCGAGCTCCTCACGCATCTCCCTCACAAGAGCCTGTTCGGGATCCTCGCCGATCTCGACATGACCCCCCGGGGTGTCCCAGCAGCCGGAATAGACCGATGCATCCGGACCGCGTTCCTCCAGGAGGATCTTGCCTCCCACCGCCAACACCGCTCCGGCAGTCAGGTGGGTCGGGTCGCAGCCGTCACTCATGAACGGCGCACCTCCCAGGCATCTCGTGAAGCAACTGCCAGCAGCCGCTGGCGATAGCGGGCGGGGTCGAAACGGAGGCCTCCAAGCACCTGATCGGCTGCCCTCGCGATCACCGCCTCATCGCAGTCGACGACGAGGATCGCCCCAAATCCGGGGAGCATGCCCTGGAGTTCGCTCCATGGGTGGACGTGCATGTCGGCCGCCCAGAACAGGCACTCCGGCCAGAAGGGCACGGAGCACACAGCTGCCGGATCAGGAGCGACATCCTCGCGGCCGCGCTCCACCATCTCGTAGGCGTAGAGCTCCAGGAACAGCTGATCCGGAAGCGTTTCCAGCAGCTGAGTGGTGCGTCTGAGGCCGGCCACTGCAGCAATGAACTCACCGTCGGGCGCAAACAGGCTCCGCCGGTTGTCCCCGTGGGTTTGTGTCGATGCGGAGGGGTCGATCCAGAGGGTTCGGCTCACCGGCGCTCCTCCAGCAGGCGGTCCACGTCAGCCCGGATCCTGGTCTGGATGGCGTCGCGGTTCTGCTGCCCTTCCAGCATCAGGATCCGATCGTCGCCGCAGGCCAGCTCGGCCAGGACGGCGCGGTAACGGCCCAGCATGTAGGGATTCTCGTCTACCGTTCGCGCGGCGCGCCTCGCCAGGCGTCGAAGAGCCACCTCGGTGGGCAGGTCGAGGAGGTAGACGCGGTCCGGATCAGGGTAGACCGAGAGTAGCTCCCGAGCATACGGATCATGACCGTAACGCCCGAGCCCAGCCGCCAGATGGGTCTGTACGTACCGGTCGAAGATCATGACGTCACAGCGAGACAAGTCGGGCTCGACCGTCCGGAAGTAGTACTTGATCGAGTCGAACAGCTTGATGCGTCGCTGCAATGCCCAGAGGTGCAGGTTACGGTCCGCCTTGCACCATCGTGTGAGGTCCGTCACCGTGTCGTGGAACACGCCGTGGCGGTAGATCTTGTGGACCCGCACGGAGCAACCCCGACCCTCGAGGTAGGTGCGCAGGGCGGCGAGCTGGGTCGATTTGCCGGCGCCGTCAATGCCGTCCACGCCGAGGATCAGCGGCCGCCGCTCACGTCGCCGCGGCGGCTCGACGGCCATGGCGTCGTGTCGACCGCGCAGGGTCTCGTCATACAGGTCGAAACCGGCCAGAGCGTAGCTCTCCAGGGCACGGAACTGCAGAAAGCGGTCCGGCCACAGCCTGCGTACCAGCTCATGGTGCAACCTCCTGACCGGATCGGGGTATTCGTCGCCGGGCAGCAGGCCCCACCACGACTCGGCCAGACGCGTGCTGGGCTCCTGGCCTGGTTCCGGGTGGGTGAGGAAGACCGGCACGATCCTTCCACGCAAACCGGGGCCGAGGCTGTTCGTGGCTGCGGCGATGTCCTCCAGGGCATGATGGGGACGCAGCAGCAGCAGACCGACCCCGTTGGAAGGTAGCGCGTTGGGGGCACACCAGCGGCCCCCGCTCATCCACACCACGCCTGTCTCCGGCGGCGCGGGAAGCGACAGCTCCAGCTGCGGGATGTTCTCGTCGAGGAAGATCCGCGGACCCTTTCCGCGAAACCTCTGGCAGAGGATGCGCTGGAGGCATCGGCCACGGGGCCCCGCCGCAACGCCGACCTCGTCGAATGGTGCGATCCGCCGGAGGAGTGCTTCCGCAGGCGCGGGTTCCAGGCAGAGATCCAGCTGGTGAGCCTCTGTTCCCGCCGACCGCGGTTCGAACGCGGCAAGCTCCGGGAACAACCAGGACATTGGACCTGGCGGAGGGTTGAGGGTGCACCTCATGGGCAATCCACGATGTTGACGAGCAGCTCGGCGTTGCGCTCGCGCAGGCCCAGCCCGGCGTAGACATCTTCCAGGAGGTTGCTGCCGAGGTCGTGCGCTCCCAACACCGCCAGGAAGGGCAGGAGGTTCCGGGGCCAGCACTCGGCGACCAAGGCCACGAGGGCCGCTCTCCACTCCGGCTCATCCAGGTCGAGACCCGGCAGGGGTGAGCGTCGACCGGGGCAAGCAGGAATCGCTGGAAGCGGCCGAGGAGCGATTCGCACTCTGTGGCAACCAAGCTGCCGGCAGGCCGCGCGACAGCGGGCGAGCCAAGTCAATAGTTCGTTGCCCTGCGCGGTCTCCGGCACATGCAGCACGCTTTCGGTTCCTGCCAGCGGCGCTGGCAAGACGACATCCACTGTCGCATCCAGACCGGCGCCGATGCAGGCCTCCTGAAGAATCCGGGCAGCGCGCTGGTCGCGGGGACCAGCCACGATCCTGACGGCAGCGAAGCCGGAACCCATGATCCTGGCTGCGGTCTCCAGAGCGGTGTGCCCGCTCCCCCCGTCGTCGAAGCAGCCGTGCGCGTTTTCGGCGCGCAGCTGGGCCAGGACAGCCGTCCGCTCCGGGTTGCAGAGCAACACGCCGGCACCTTCGTGAAGGTCCGGCGCCATCGCGACGAACTTCTTCTTCACCACCGTGCTCACCACCACTGCTCCTCTCGCGGTCCCTCGGGCAGGAGCGGCAGCAGCTCCTCGACCGCCTTGCGAAGCCCGTCCACGGGGCCGAAGACCGGATCCTCGTTCTCGATGGCCAGGTAGCCGTCATAGCCGACGAGCACCAGCTCGGTGATCAGGCGTCTCCACGGAACGTCCCCCCAGCCGGGCACCCTGAAGCGGAAGCCGCGGTCCGGACGATCCCAGGCCCCATGGGCCAGCAGGCCCGAGCGCCGGGCGTTGTGGGGAACGAGCTCGCCGTCCTTCGCGTGCACGTGGAGAATCCTGTCCCCGAGCTCCGCGGCAAAGACCACCGGGTCGACACCCGCCAGCAACAGGTTGCCGGCGTCCAGGTTGAAGCCCCACCCCGGATGCCGGTCCAGCACCTCGATGCTCTCCAGGGCGGTCTCGATGTTGTAGACGATCTGGTTCGGATGGGGCTCCTGGGCAAACCGCACACCAAGCTGCCCCAGCTTGTCGAGCAGCGGCAGCACGCGCTCCCGAAACCGCGGCAGCATCTTCTCCCAACCCTTCGGATCGGGCCACGGGAA
>QJVU01000654.1 GCA_003235605.1 Planctomycetota bacterium
GTGCGCTACCTTCGCGAGCTTCGTGACCAGCCGGACACGATCGAGAGGATTCTGGTGCCGGCTCCCGATGGCTCGCAGATTCCGCTGTCGGAGCTGGCGGAGGTCCGCTACCGCCCGGGTCCCCAGAGCATCAAGAGCGAGGACACGTTCCTCGTCGGCTACGTGCTCTTCGACATGCAGGCGGGGCACGCCGAGGTGGACGTGGTCGAGGAATGCCAGCGCTACCTCGAGGAGAAGATCGAATCGGGCGCGCTGCACATACCGGCAGGCGTCAGCTACAAGTTCGCAGGCAACTACGAGAACCAGGTTCGTGCCAAGAAGCGCCTCATGATCGTGCTGCCGCTGGCGCTCTTTGTCATCTTCCTGATCCTCTATTTCATGTTCCGATCGGTGCCCACGACGTTGCTGGTGTTCTCGGGAGTGTTCGTAGCCTGGTCGGGCGGGTTCATGATGCTCTGGCTCTATGGCCAGGACTGGTTCCTGAACTTCTCCGTCTTCGGCGTCGACATGCGGGAGCTGTTCCAGGTGCGCACCTACAACCTGAGCGTCGCGGTCTGGGTGGGCTTCCTGGCGTTGTTCGGGATCGCCACCGACGACGGCGTGATCATGGCAACCTACCTGAAGCAGGTGTTCGCCAAGGAGGCTCCCGACTCGGTTGCCGCCATCCGGGAGGCCACCGTGCTCGCCGGTATGCGGCGGATTCGGCCGTGCCTGATGACCGTTGGCACGACGATCCTGGCCCTGATCCCGGTGCTGACGTCCACTGGCAAGGGCGCGGACATCATGGTGCCGATGGCGATCCCCTCGGTGGGGGGCATGACGGTAGTCCTGATCACGGTGTTCGTGGTGCCGACGCTGTACTGCGCCATCGAAGAGCTCAAGTGGTGGCGCCTCCATCGCAACATGGAGACCGTCCCGACCGCTGCAGAGGAGTCGAGTCCCTAGCCAGAACCATGGAAGACCGGATCGGCCGATCACGGCTCATTCAGCAGGAGCCCAGATCGTCAACTCTCCGCCTCTTACTGTGGCCGGCAGGGTCATGACCGGCCGCCACCGATCGCGCATGAGTCCCCAGAGCTCGGGTTCCTCCGCCGCCAATGCACGGTCGAAGGTACTCACGAGGAGGATCCGACCGGTCGCGTGGCTTGCGAGCACGCTCTCGAACGCCTTCGCCGTGCGCGCGTATTCGACGTGCGCCGGTCGTTCGTCGACCCGATCCCAGTAGTAGGCGATCCCACGGTCGACCACACCGACTGCAATAGCAGTCGACCGCGGTCCGCTCATGTGGTCAAGTTGCGCGAGAGCTTCGCGATACGGTTGCTTCGGCACTTCCCATGTCCGTACCACCATGGCAAGGAACGCCGTGATCAGCAGGCTTGACGTCAGCGGTACGACCACCCGCAGGCGTTTCCTGGCGATCTTCATGTCGATCGCATCCGCCACTGCAAGGACGGCAAGGATGGCTAGCGGCAGGCCGAGTATGAACAGCCTTGGATAGATCGGCCACCCGAGGACTGTCGTCAGGGCCACCAACAGAACATGGGCGCCAACAAACACACCAGTGATCACCGGAGCGCGACGGAGCAAGCGGATGAAGCCCCAGGCAGCTCCTGCGCCCAAGATCGCCACAGGCACGAGCCAGACGGAAGCAAGGCCGGCCAACAAGCCCTGCAAGATCTCGCCGAAGAAGGCAGCCGACCAGAACCAAAAGGCCGTGACCTGAGCCGGTGCGTCGTGACTCAGGACGGCAAACATCTTGCTAACAAGGGGTGTGAAGACCAGACCACCGATTACGGCAGCAGCGGCTAGCGCAATCAGCGCTCGGACAGCGCATTTCTCGGGCTCTTTTCCGCGGCGCCTGGAGAACCGCAGGAACAGGACGGCAGAAACTACTTGCGCGCCGAACACACATACACTGGGAAGCAGTGCGAAGAAGTTCAAGGTGCTCGCGGCGATGAACACCGCCTGCCACTTACCACGGGGCTCTTCGAGCAGGCGCACCAGTGCACCAGTTCCCAGGAGCGAAAAGAACAGGTATTGCGTGTAGCCTCGGGAATCCTGAGAGAACCAGATGTGGTGGTAGCTGACCGCGAGGATCAGCGCGGCCCCGATCGATGCTCTCCGGGAGAGGCCTGATAGGCCGGCTACCCAATACATGATGGGGACCGATGCCAAGCCGAACAGCATGGCTGGCAGTCGCACAGACCATTCGTGCTCTCCGAAGACCGCAATGCTCGCGTGAACGAGGGCAAAGTTCAGGACATGGTCATTGGCACTGGTGTACGACGTCAGCAACTGGGCTACGGTTGCGGTTCTGGCTTTGTCCAGGGTTGCGATCTCGTCAATCCACAGATCCCGTCCGATCCCGATCGTTCTCAACACCAGCCCAATGAGAGTGATGCATGCAAGCATCACAGCTGGCCGAGAAAAGGACACGACGCGGCTCAAGTGGGTGCGCAACATCGCGACCGACAAGGGTAGGCACTTTGAGCAGGGAGATCGCTGCCGAGTCAGAAATGGGACGGAGTTCCCAGCCAGACAGGGAGGGGACCTGTGGCCATGTGGCGGCCCTTGCCAGAGGCCTCGATACCGTAGTCGCCGGCAGGAGGCGATCCACTACTCCGTGAGCGTCGGAAGGATACGCCTAGCCGCCTGGGAGACTACGCACATCGACGCATGTGGGGTTGCGGAATCGGCGTATACCGTTACATTAGCCCGTTGCCCCTCGGGACGATCCGTTGCCCTCTGAACGTTCCATTGTCCTTTGAACAATGAAGTGCCTGCCTGACAGCTGTGGCCTTGTGTTGGTCTGGGCTGTAGCCGCGCAGCTCGCGCTCATTACAATCTCGTTAGGTTGTGCTCCCTCGTCAGGGGAGGATCCGTGCGCTAGCGCGGGTCATGGATCATTGCACTCGATGCACTGCGCCATCAACCCACAAGCGGGACCAGTTTCCATCGACGATCTTGCATGTGGTTGCAGGGCTCCGTCCCGGCCAACCTCACGTGAGATCCTGCAAGGCTGGGTCACCCCTGGCGACGAGGAATCACCGGGGCTGACCATCAGCTTCCTGTCCGGCTATCGCGCAGCCGCCGTGGCACAGGGACGAAGGCTGTTGCCCTGTCGGCCGGTCTGCAGCGAGTCACCGTTGTACCGAACTCTGCAAGTCTATCTGATCTAGACCTCTCCTTCGGTCTCGTTCCGCGTGCCAGCGGAAAGATGTGCCGATCTCGAGCCTCCGTCCGTGCTGTCTGCAGCGAAGTGTTTCTCCCATGAGGTCATGATCATGAAGCCACAACGAGATATCGGTCTGGACCTTCGCGGCCAGATTGCCAGGGCCACCACGGTTGCGTCGGCTGCGGAGCCGTTGCGCCTCGTGGTCACGCGAACGGTGCCCCTCACCAGGCAAGGAGAGCCGCTCGGCTACTTGGACGTGCTGCTTCGGCTCAGCTGCCACGGAAGCGGGCAGGGACGTGGCGTGCTGGTTTTCGACTGGCCGACCGGAGTTTCCAGCCACTCGGCAATCCAGATGCTCGAGCGCTGGAACGACCGTTGTGGCGAGAGTGCCACGTGCAAGTTCGGCGTGTTGCAATTGGAGCGCAGGGACGCGGCAAGCGGCGAGGTTGGCTCGGGCGACGTACATGGGGTTCACCTCAAAGTGAAGTTCCCGCTCTCCGAAATCCCAGATGCCCTGCAGGAGCTACTGGATCTTGCGGCTCGCGCCGGCCTGGCGAGCGCAGTCCACGCGGAGATCGAGCGGCGCCAAGAGTCCAGGCAAGAGCCCGGGAAAGAGGTCGGGAACGCACCGAGGGGTCATCTCAGGAACGGCGTGCCTGCCGCGCCGAAAGAGGGCGCCGGTACACCGTTGCAGACCACGACTCCGGGTCAGAACCGGGTCAAGGTCGAGGGTCAGGACCAGGCCAAGATCGAGAGGATCGTCCACAACGCGGTGTTCGACCCCAAGATGCACCCGCACGTCAATCCGAATGAAGAGGTCTGCAAGTCCGACGGCACGACCTTCCGCCTTGTCATGAAACGGATGGGAGGAGTACCCACGCGCACATGGATCCACGTGCGAAACGGCACCGCCAGGTCGTCCCGCAGGTAGGGCCCTGAACACCTGAGCGAGTCAAGGAACCTGGGATTCGTCATGCGTGGCGCGAATCCCGGACATTACCGTAGTCTCAACCCTGCCGCTGGAGGTAAGCGTTGAGAGCGTCTCGCTCGCCATGAAATACACCTGTCCGATGCACCAGGAGGTCGTCCGGGAGGGGCCAGGCACCTGCCCCAAGTGCGGCATGGCGCTCGAGCCCGTGGAGGTCTCCCTGGACCATGATCAGGAAAGCGACCAGGAGTACATCCAGATGCGCCAGCGCTTCTGGGTCGCTCTGGTGCTCACCGTGCCGGTGTTCACGCTGTCGATGGGCGGCATGGTCTGGAACTTCGGAGAGACCGGCTGGCTCGAGCTCTTGCTCACTACGCCGGTCGTCCTCTGGTGCGGCTGGCCGTTCCTGGTCCGCGCCTGGCAGTCGATCTTGAACCGCCACCTGAACATGTTCACGTTGATCGGCCTCGGCGTCAGCGTGGCGTTCCTCTACAGCACCGTGGCCTGCCTCTTCCCGGATCTCTTCCCAGTTTCTTTTCGCATGGACGGAGGCAAGGTCAGCGTCTACTTCGAAGCTGCAGCCGTCATCACGACCCTGGTATTGCTGGGTCAGGTGCTGGAGCTCCGAGCCCGCAGCCGCACCGGCCAGGCCATCCGCCAGCTGCTGGAGCTTGCACCCAAGACCGCCTGTCGGCTGCTGTCCGATGTTGAAGAAGAGGAGGTGCCGATCTGCCACGTCCGCGTAGGCGATCGGTTGCGCGTGCGCCCCGGAGAGAAGGTGCCTGTGGACGGTCAGGTTCTCGAGGGCAGCAGCAGGGTCGACGAATCCATGGTGACTGGCGAGTCCATGCCAGCTCGGAAGCAGCCCAACGACAGGGTCGTGGGTGGAACGATCAATGGCACCGGCTCGCTGATCATCGAAGTCCAGCACGTCGGCGCAGACACGCTGCTTGCAAAGATCGTCGAGATGGTGTCAGCGGCGCAACGCAGCCGCGCACCGGTCCAGAAGCTCGTCGACAGGGTGTCCGGCGTCTTCGTGCCAGCCGTCCTGCTGATCGCAGGGATCACCTTCGTCGTCTGGGCGCTGGTTGGCCCGGAACCAAAGATGACCCATGCCCTCGTGAACGGCATTGCAGTCCTGATCATCGCGTGTCCCTGTGCGCTGGGCCTGGCCACACCGATGTCGATCATGGTGGCTACTGGCCGGGGTGCGACCATGGGGGTGTTGTTCAAGAACGCCGAGGCGATCGAAGCGCTCCGCAAAGTCGACACGCTGGTGGTCGACAAGACCGGGACGTTGACCGAGGGCCTGCCCAGGCTGACCGATGTCATGGCCGTCGATGGCATGGACGAAGAGACCCTGCTTCAGATGGCCGGCGGCCTCGAGCGGGGCAGCGAGCATCCCCTGGCCCGGGCAATCGTGGCAGGAGCCAGGGACCGCGGTGTGTCTCTGGGCGAAGCCAAGGACATCCAGTCGGTGACGGGGAAGGGCGTGAGGGGCACTGTCGACGGCCATCGCCTGGCCATCGGAAACACGACCATGCTCTCGGACCTGAACGTCGAGGTCAGTAACCTTGCCGGAGAAGCGGATCGGATGCGCGAGAAGGCGCGCACGGTGATGTTCGTCGTTCTCGACAACAAGCTCGCCGGTCTGCTTGGTGTTGCCGATCCGATCAAGGAGACGACCCACGACGCTATCCGCAAGCTGCACGCCGAGGGGCTGCACATCGTCATGCTCACCGGCGACAACGAGACGACGGCAAAGGCGGTCGCCAGCAAGCTGGGCATCGACGAGGTCATCGCCGGCGTCCTGCCGGATCAGAAGGCGCAGAAGGTCAAACAGCTCCAGGAACAGGGACGCTTTGTCGCGATGGCCGGCGACGGCATCAACGATGCGCCTGCCCTGGCCCAGGCACAGGTGGGCATCGCCATGGGGACCGGAACTGACGTCGCCATGGAGAGCGCCGGGGTGACGCTGGTGAAGGGGGATCTGATGGGAATCGGCCGTGCCCGCGAACTCAGCCGCGCCACGATGAGGAACATCACCCAGAACCTGTTCTTTGCTTTCGCCTACAACGCCGTGGGTGTCCCGATCGCCGCGGGTGTCCTGTACCCCCTTGTGGGTGTTCTCCTGTCACCGATGATCGCTGCGGCTGCAATGAGCCTCAGCTCGGTGTCCGTCGTCGGGAACGCTCTGCGCTTGCGAAGTGTCGGTATGTGACCGGATGGGGCGCCGGCCGCTCGGCAGCGTCGCCTGGGCTCGACGAAGTGTGGCATGCCGTAGACGTCGAGGTGGCC